>CAZZGS010000724.1:0-2991 GCA_964653845.1 uncultured Bryobacter sp. | reverse complement strand
TTCGAGATCATACTTTGCGTTTTCGGGAAGATGCATAGTGACTGCACCGCTGGAGGTCTTGGCGGTAAGGGCCGCCAAGGTCGAGCTGCCCGGAGAAAGTTCGATGTCGCCCCGGTCGAGTTCAATATCGAGGGAAGAAGAGAAGCCAGTGACTCGAACGTCCTTAGAGCGGCTGCGCAACTTCATCGGGCCGAGGATGTCTTCTACTTCGAGGTCTCCGTCGGAGAGGTGGGCGCGACCCTTGAGGCGATCGATTGTCAGATTGGTCTTCTCGCTGACAAAGCGCAGGCTCTTGTCGATGCGGCGGAAGTCGATGTTGCCGCTAAATTGTCCTTCGACTACTGCCTGGCCAGCGATCTCATCGAGTTCGATATCGCCGGCGCGCGAGCCCTTAACATCAACATTGCCCTTGATGCGAGTGAGGCGAATGACATCACTGCGTCGCAGATCGACACGAACGTTGCCACCGATATCCTGGCCGCGGACGCCAGCGTTGTCAGAGTGTACTTCAAAATTACCGGTGATCTGGGTGACATCAAAGTCGCCGTAGGTTCCCCGGCATTCTACCGAGGCACCCTTGGGGATGTGTACTTCGAGATCGGCATCGACACGGTTGTCGGTTGCGGCACTTTCCTGGTTGGTGCGGATGACCACCTGATCGCCCTGCACTACCACTTCGAGTTTCATTCGCTCGCTGATCCGGTCTGCCTCGCTCTTGTCGAGGCCCATCACGGATTTGTGTCCACTGACGCTGACTTCGTCTTTGTCAGAGCCAACGAGGCGAACATTGCCACGGCGGTTTTCGATAATGATGCGAGGGTTTTTTGAGCACGCCACAGTGGCGCTCACCGGATATTCGAAAGTCTCGCCAAAGATTTGCAGGCCACGAAGATTGACCCGGCCGGAGCGGATTCCATCTTTGGCATCAAAGGCAAACCACATGCCACTGGCTACGATCGAGATGAAGACGATCAAGCCCCATTCGCCACCGCTGACGCCCCGCTTGGGAAGCGGCTGGTTACGGGCGGAGAGAAAAGCGATCTCACCGAGCCTAACGACACCCCAGAGGATCAGGAGGTAAGGCCAGTAGTCGATCAAGAGGCGCCAGGGCGAAAGGTCGGGCCGAAAATTGTTGGCGAGGAAGAGAAGACCAACGCCGATCAATACGAGCGGGCCTACGAATGAATTTCTCATTGCTGTCCTCCCTTCATGTACTCAGCCAGTTTTAAAATTCCAAACATGATGATCAGGATGGGCCAGGTGCGGCTGAAGCGCATGCCGCCCGCGTGATCAATAGCGATCAGGGTACCAAGAGTAATCAGGATTACCGGGCCGCGAATGGCCGATACGAGTCCAATGCTAGTCGGCATTGCGTGGGCCCTCCTTGATCGCTTCTGTTGCCTGCAGGCGTTGCATAAGGAGTATGACTCCGGCCGCAATCATCAATACGGGCCAGAAGCGCAGGATCTCATCGATCCGCAAGAGACCCAGGTTGTCGAGAAGGAAAATGAAGCCAAAGCCGATCAGCAGAAATGGGCCGATTGGGAGTTTCTTCATACTCGTCGGCAAATTAACCAAGCCACTCATTTCGTCCACCACCTCTCCTCGTTGGCGCTTCTGCGCAGTGTGATAAGCCTCAAAAGGCATATAAAAATACCAGCCCGCTATGAGAAAGCCGATGAATGGGCTACCTGCGCCCGCTCGATCTACAATCGAGATCAACATCGCAAAGACGATGATGTGAAAGAGGCCTTTGGCGTATTGCTGGTTGTAGATGGCACCAACGCCGGGAATGAGCCCGAGGACGAAGGCCCAGCCTGGAGAGACATCGGCATTGCTCTTGGGGACGCTCACCATAGGTTCGGCATAAGGGGAAGCCGGTTCCTGGGTCAACCTGGTTTGCTCGGCGTAGTCTTTCGCATAAAGGACGCCATTGACGTAGACGGCGTCTGCTGCGGTTAAAGCCTTCCCGGTTGCGCGGCAATAGCCGACGACAGGGGCGCTTGCGTTTTCCGGTTGAGGTGCCTGATTTTCAGTATTCCCGGTGGGGTTCATTTTGACTCTCCACTCTTCTTGGTGTTGGATTTTGCCGCTCCGGCCTGCTCCTCCGGTTCGCCCTTGATGTCGTCAATGGCGGTCTGGACTTCATAGACCAGACGGAGGTTGTCGTAATACTTGACAAATTTATCCCAGGTGCGGTGAGCGGAATCGTCAACACTGCGCCACACTTTGACTGGGTCGAGATCACTCGGTTTGATCTGTCGCACGGGTGCGACAAATTTGCCGAGCATCGAAAAACTCAAGATGGTCATCGCCATACCCATGGCGAAGCGCGGCTGGATCAGGGGTGCGAGCCAGCGCTTCATCCAATCCTGTTTGGCCATCGCTTCAAGCAGAGGCGCCTGCCTGGGCGTATGGAAAAGAATGCGGGTAACCAGTTCTTTGGGAGGCTCAACCAACGCCGCCCGCTCCATGAAGTTCACCGCTCCGGTCACATCGGCTACCAGTTCCCGGCAGGCCGCGCACTGTGCCGTGTGCGCTTCAAAAGCAACTTTATTTTCGGCACTCAGCGTGCCGTCTACGAAGTCACAAAGCAATTCGTCGATTTGGAGGCAGTGTAGTTCGTTCATCTAGATGGTCACCTTCTGCCGCTTCAAAATCCGCGCAAGTTCGGCGCGGCCCCGGTTTAACCGGCTTTTCACTGTTCCTTCGGGGACGCTTAAAGTGATTGCGATCTCCCGGTATTCCATTTCCTGCAGGTCGCGCAAGATTACGGCTTCGCGCAATTCGGGGGAGAGCTTTTGAAGGGCACCCTGCAGGAGTTCGCTGGCTTCACGGCCGGCGAGCAGACCGTCAGTGCGGCCGCCGGCGAGAGAAGTCTCTTCGATCATCGGCAACTGGGTCTCGAGCGAGTCGGTCATCCTCTCGCCCTTGGTTCTGCGGTAGTTGTCGATCAACAGGTTGCGTGTCAGACGGCTGAGCCAGACAGAG
>CAZZGS010000723.1:0-2991 GCA_964653845.1 uncultured Bryobacter sp. | reverse complement strand
AGAGGCGCTGGCTCAGGGTATTGGGCTTGGCGAGGCATACGGGGTGAAGCTCGAAGCTGTGGGCAAGCCGGGCATGCTTGAACAAAGCGTGCTCTATTCCGCCTGGAAGCTGGGCATCCCGGTGACGGTGCATCTGGCGATGGGGACGGATACGCCGCATACCCATCCGGCTGCAGATGGCGCGGCACTGGGCAGCGGGACACACCATGACTTCCGCCTGCTTTGTGGAGTGGTGAGCGAAATTTCAAATGGCGGTGTCTACGTAAATTGCGGCAGCGCGGTAATCTTGCCGGAAGTTTTTCTGAAGGTGGTGAGCAGCGTGCGGAATGTGGGTGTAAAGCTGGAAAATTTCACTACGGTCAATTTCGATTTTATACAGCATTATCGCCCAAAAATGAATGTTGTCGAGCGGCCACACGCCAAGGCCGGTGGCAAAGGATATTCTCTGACCGGGCATCATGAAATTATGGTTCCTTTGGTTGCGGCATTATTGATCGAAGGCTAAAGACGAATGGACCGACGCGATTCACAGCCAGCGTGGAACTACGAGGATCTCGGCATCTTGCTGGGAGCGGTGTTGCCGTGTCTGGTTGTGGCTGCTTTGTCGGCAAAGCTTTTGTCGTTTGTCGTTCCGCAAAAAGGTGTAGTGACGGCTATATCGCAGATTCTAATTTATGTAGGCGTCAGCGGCAGCCTTTACATGATGTTGAAGGCTCGCTACGGGCTTGATTTCTGGTCAGCAATGGACTGGCGAGTTCCCTGGCGGCATATGGCGCTGACGGCCCTGCTTGGGCCAATGCTGGCGATAGGAATGGCGATGCTGGCCTTTGTCTTGCGTACACCGCAAGAAACGATGGCCATTGATGCGCTAATGAAAGACCGCTGGAGTGTAATCGCGATCGGAATTGCGGCCACAACGGTTGGCCCTATTTTTGAAGAACTGATGTTTCGTGGTTTTGCGCAGCCTCTGTTTGTGCGCAGCCTGGGGCTGGTGGGTGGCATTGTTGCGACCGCCGTACCCTTCGCCCTGCTGCACGGGCCGCAATACAACTGGAAATGGCAATTGGTATTGATTCTGGCGCTGGCCAGTATCGTGTTTGGAATTGTTCGTCACAAGACGGGCTCGACGGCTGCCTCATCGCTGACGCATGCAGCCTATAATCTGACCTTCATGGCCGGATCGATTTTACAAGGAGACTTACTAAACCGCTCATGATTGAGACCTTACGTTGGACTGCGCAGGGAGTCGAGATGATCGACCAGACTCGCCTGCCGCATGTAGAAGAATTTGTCCTCTGCCGCAACTACAAAGAAGTGGCCGATGCGATTTTTACGATGATCATCCGGGGTGCACCGGCGATTGGTGTGGCTGCCGCGATGGGAGTTGCAATTGGTGCCCAGCAGGCTAGCGACGAGAACTTTGAGTCTGAATTTGAGGAGATCTGCGCGACGCTGGCGGCAACACGCCCGACGGCAGTGAACCTCTTCTGGGGAATTGACCGCATGAAGAAGCTGCGGCATAGTCTGAGTGGCGAGCCGTTGAGCGTTGTTCGCGAAAAGCTTGTTGCGGAAGCGCAGAACGTGCACGCCGAAGATATCGCGATTAACAAGCGCATTGGCGCCCATGGTGCCCCACTGGTGCCAGATGGCAAGACAGTGCTGACCCATTGCAATGCGGGGGCTCTGGCGACTGCCGGCTACGGCACGGCACTGGGCGTGATCCGGGCGGCAGTGGAAGCGGGCAAGAAGATCGACGTCTTTGCCGATGAAACGAGACCTTTTCTGCAGGGCAGCCGTCTTACGGTTTGGGAACTGCAAAAGGACGGAATCGATACGACGCTAATCACCGACAGCATGGCTGGGCATTTCTTGCGCAGTGGCAGGATTGGCTGCGTTGTAGTGGGTGCTGACCGCATTGCCTCCAATGGCGATGTGGCGAACAAGATCGGCACCTATTGTGTTGCGGTATTGGCCAAGGAGAATGGCGTACCGTTCTATGTTGCGGCTCCGATCTCGACTCTCGATATGAATATTGCGAGTGGGGAACAGATTCCGATCGAAGAGCGCGCGGCAAGCGAAGTGACAGCGATGTTTGGACACAAGGTGGCACCCGATGGCACAAAGGTAAAGAACCCCGCTTTCGACGTGACGCCAAACCGTTATGTGACGGGCATCATCACCGAGCGTGGTGTGGCACAGGCCCCTTATGAAGTGAGTCTGAAGAAACTGGTAGAAGGAAACTAACGATGCGACATTTGATTTTGTTGGGCCTGAGTGCCTTTGCTTTGATGGCGGCAAATGAATACAGCGGACGAAGGGCACCAAGCTTTTCTTTGCCCGATGTGACCATGAAGCAGCACGATATTCTCGATTACCGGGGCAAGGTTCTGATAGTTGAGTTTATCCAGACCAAGTGTGAGAAGTGCCAGGCACTCACAAGGGCGCTCGAAGGTCGCGTGAAAGCGAAGTTTGGCGATAGCCTTGCTGTGCTGACCATCGTGGTTCCTCCGGATACTTTCGATGAGGTGAAGAAGTACATCAATGTGTTTAAGATCACAAACCCGGTACTTTTTGATGCGGGTCAGGTAGCGAGCAGCTATGTGAAGGCTTCGCCCGAGCGTCCCGCCATGTATTTTCCACATGTGTTTTTGATCGATCAGAAGGGTCAGATACGCAGCGACTGGCAGTGGACCGCCCAGGGCTTGTATCCGGACGTGATTTCGGGTGACCGCCTTGTGACCGAGATCGAGAAGTTGCAGGCCGAGGGCAAAGCGGCGGCTCCTGCGCCAATGCCGGCTACCAAGAAGAAATAGCGGTAGTCTAGCGGATGTGAAGCGCTGCATCCCATTTCTGCTGTGCTCCCTGATCCTTGGGGCGGATCAGGGTTTGCACAGCGCGGTTCGTAGTGGGGACATCGACAAAGTTAAGGAATTGATTGAGGCAGGGCTCTCGGTCAAAGAGCGGGACAGTCTGGGTGGGACGCCGCTGCAT
>CAZZGS010000722.1:0-2995 GCA_964653845.1 uncultured Bryobacter sp. | reverse complement strand
AGTCGATGGAAGCGCTGGGCGTAACGATGAAGCTGGGCAAGCAGACGAGAGAGATCCTTGGGGAAGGCAAGGTGGAGCGGCTGGTATTCAGCGATGGGGAAGAGATCGAAGTCGATCTGCTCGTGATCGCGGCTGGCATACGTCCCAACATAGAGCTGGGGCGGAAGGCTGGGCTTGAGGTGCAGCGCGGGATTCTAGTGAACGATTATTTGGAGACATCGGACCCGGATGTGTTTGCGGTAGGCGAGTGTGTGGAGCATCGCGGGGTGGTGTACGGTCTAGTGGCGCCGCTTTATGAGCAAGGGAGAGTGCTGGCGTCGACGATCAACGGGTTGCGGGAGAGCACGTATGCGGGCAGCGCGACGGGTACGAAATTGAAGATCATGGGGGTTGATGTATTTTCGGCCGGGCTGATTGATGAGCGGAACGGCGGCTGTGAAGCGATTCGCTATGAGGATCCGGCGCAGGGTATCTACAAGAAGCTGGTGTTGAAAGATGGTTGCCTGGCGGGTGTGATTCTGGTGGGCGATGTGAGCGATAGCGCCCGCTATATGGAGTGGTACAGGACCGGGGTGGATCTGTCGTCCCAGCGGCGGCATCTGCTGTTTCCGGAGCCGGCCGCCGATGCGGGCGAAAATATCGCGATGATGCCTGACAGCGAAACGGTATGCGGTTGTCTTGGGGTGTCGAAGGGGACGATCATCGAGGCGATCCACGAGAAGGGTGTCTGTACGATGTCGCAGTTGAAGGCTGTAACGCGGGCGTCGACGGGCTGTGGCAGCTGCGGAGGAAAGTGCCAGGAGTTGTTGCGGGCGGTGGCACCTGACTATGAGGAGGATGAGAAGAAGAGCCTGTGCGGGTGTGTGCCGTTTACGGACGACCGTTTGCGTGAGATCATCCACACGCAACATTTGAAGAGTGTGCAGGCTGTGCTGGATATTTATGGCAATGGGACGGGGTGTGAAATCTGCCGGCCGGCCTTAAGTTATCTGGTGGACCAGGTGTGGTGTGGAGAGCATGAAGAAGACCGTTCTTCGCGATTCATCAATGATCGAGTGCACGCCAACATCCAGCGGGATGGAACGTTTTCGGTGATTCCGAGAATGAGAGGCGGCGTTACGACGCCTGCTGAGCTGAGACGAATCGCCGATGTGGCGGATAAATATGAAGTGCCGATGGTAAAGGTTACCGGCAGCCAGCGGATCGATTTACTTGGTGTAAAGAAGGCGGACCTGCCAAAGATTTGGGAAGAGCTGGGAATGCCTTCGGGCCAAGCATATGCCAAAGGCTTGAGGATGGTGAAGACATGTGTGGGAACGCAATTCTGCCGGTTTGGAACGCAGGATGCGATTAGTACCGGGGTGGAGCTGGAGACGAGGTTTGAGAATCTCTATACGCCGCACAAGACGAAGCTGGCGGTGGTGGGTTGCCCGCGCAATTGCGCCGAGGCGACGGTAAAAGACATTGGATTGATCGGGCAGGAAGGCAGTTGGCAGGTTGTAGTGGGCGGCGCGGCAGGGAAGAGCGTGCGGGAAGCGGATTTGCTGATCACGGTGAGCACGACGGAAGGAGCGTTGGTGGCTGCGGAATTGTTCTTTCAGTATTACCGGGAGAATGCGAACTATCTGGAGCGCAGCTACGACTTTGTGGAGCGAAGCGGAATCGAGAAGATCAGGCGGGCAACGGTGTATGCCCCAGATGAGCAGAAGCTGGCGTTACGCGAGAGGCTTGCCAAGAGCAAGAATCAGGCGAGTGACCCGTGGCTTGAACGTAACTCGCCAAGACCTACGCAGTTCGTTCAGATTGCACCGATGGAAGTGCCGGTGGATGTTGCGGTACGAAGTTAGGACAGAGGAGAAATCAATGGCCTGGACAAAAATTACAAAGACGGAAGATATTCCCCTCAGGGAAGGACGTTGCCTCGAAATCGGACGCAAGGAAATCGCAGTGTTTCACTTGCGGGACAAATTTGTGGCGATCGACAATCGCTGTCCGCACGACCAGGGGCCATTGTGTGACGGGATTGTGAAGGGCACCACCGTTGTTTGCCCGCTGCATGGCTGGAACGTAAACCTTGAGACGGGGAAGGTATCGAAACCCGATGTCCCGGCCGGGGTAAGAACTTATCCTGTCCGAGTGAAGGACGGGTTGATCGAGATTGATCTATCTGCGCTGACGGAAGTTGAAGAAGAAGCTGCTTAGCGCGCTTACTCCACAAAAAACAAATCACTTTTGGACGAAGGAGAACTGTCAAATGACGGCAACGGGATTCTTGCGCGCAGGCCACTGGCCAACGCTACTGGCGGCATTTTTATATTTTGACGTGAGCTTTATGGTGTGGGTGATGCTGGGTCCGCTAGGCCCCTATCTCACGGAATCCATGGGCTTATCGGCGTCGCAGAAAGGCTTGCTGATTGCAACGCCGCTACTGGCTGGGTCGTTGATACGACCGCTGCTTGGGGCACTGGCCGACAGGATCGGCGGCAGGAGGACGGGGATGATGGGACTCTTCCTTACGCTTGCGCCGCTAGTTTATGGCTGGCAGTTTGCACGGAGCCTACCGGAATTTTTTGTTGTAGCCGCGATGTTGGGAATAGCCGGGGCGAGCTTTGCAGTGGCCTTGCCGCTGGCCAGCCGCTGGTATCCGCCTGAGTATCAGGGGCTGGCGATGGGGATTGCTGGAGCTGGTAATTCAGGGACGGTGCTGGCGACGCTATTTGCACCACGACTGGCGGCGAGTCTGGGCTGGGCGAATGTGTTTGGGCTGGCGCTGGTGCCCGTGGTGGCGGTGGCCCTGCTCTTTGCGGTGATCGCCAAAGATGCGCCGGGAGAGCGAAAGCAAACGCAATGGAAGGATTACCGGGAGTTACTGGCCGAGAGCGACACAAAGTGGTTTTGTTTCTTCTACTCGATCACTTTTGGGGGCTTCGTTGGTCTGGCAAGTTTTCTTACGGTTTTCTTCTTTGACCAATATCACTTGACTAAGGTACAGGCT
>CAZZGS010000721.1:0-2998 GCA_964653845.1 uncultured Bryobacter sp. | reverse complement strand
GGGCCGCGGTGCCGGTGAAGTCGACGCGGCGGATTTGTTTGGGGGTGGCGTTTAGCCAGGTGCCAGCGGGTTTGTATTCGACGTTGAAGGCGACGTCTTTGTCGTGGCCGATCCACATGAGTTCGAGAGATTCTTTGGCATCAAGGGCGGGGCGGTTGCCGAGCTGGAGGTAAGGCTTCTCGAAGAAGTAAGGGTCTTTGGCGAGGAGCGGAAGGGAGAGGGCGAGGAGGAGCAGCGTCTTCATTGGTACTTATTCATATTGTGCGCCTAACGGTTGCAATTGAATTACGCAGTGTCAGAAAGTGCGATTTTTTTTGATTGTTCGCAGGGCCGGGACTTCGAATCCGGCGGATTGGGGCGCTGGTTTGCTAGATTGGTATTGTTCCAGGGAGTTCATATGAATCTACGTCCGTTGCACGACCATGTGCTAGTAAAGCGTCTTGAGACGCAAAGCAATAAGATTGGCAGCCTCTACGTGCCTGACAGCGCGCAGGAAAAGCCCCAGGAGGCCGAAGTTTTGGCCGTGGGTGCCGGCAAACAGCTCAAGGATGGCCGCCGCGTGGCCATGGAAGTAAAGGTTGGCGACAAAATCCTGTTCGGTAAATACTCAGGATCTGAAACCAAAGTGAGCGGGGAAGAGTATTTGATCTTAAAGGAAAGCGAAATTTTAGCGGTTCTCGGCTAGAGCGTCGCTTTGAGATTTTAGGAGAAGTCAGCAACCATGAAGACGATGATGATGCGATTGGCGCTGGGCGCCTATATGACAGTGGCGCTGTTTGGCCAAGTTAAGATTGCGATTCTGAACACGCAAAAGGCGCTGCTCGATACGGCGGAGATTAAGAAGGCGCAGGCCGATCTTGAAGCAAAGTTCAAGCCGCGTACCGACGATTTGAAGCGGTTGGATATGGAACTTGCCGACATCCAAAACCGTCTCAATGTTGGAGCGGGTAAATTGACCCCGCAGGTAGAAGCCGATTTGCAGGGCCAAGGCAAAAGCAAGCAGCGCGAGTTGCAGCGGAAGCAGGAAGACTTGCAGGCTGAAGTCGAGCGCGACCGGCAGGAAATCTTGCTTAAGGCCAGCCAGCGCATGCAGGATGTTGTGAAGAAGCTTTCCGAAGAGAAGGGCTATGATGTCGTGCTCGATACGTCGAACACAGTGCACTTCAAGACGACGCTTGAGATCACAGCGGATGCAACGACGGCTTACGACAAAGCACATCCCGTTAAGTAGGCGATGTCCTCTTATCTAGATACTTACGGAGCTGGTGAAGAACGGCGGAACAAGAATATTGTTCGCGCCGTTCTCGGCATTTTAGGGCTAGTAGTATTGGTGACGGGCGGGTATTTTTACCTGCGCAATTCCAAGGAGCAGACGAAGCTGAACGAGTTTCGCGCGTTGCTTGAGAAGAAGGATTATCAGGGAGCTTACCGGCATTGGGGTTGCACGCCGGAGAAGCCCTGCAAGTATTATTCCTACGAGAAGTTTCTTGAGGACTGGGGCGAGAAGAGCGGGTACACGGATTTTGCGTCGATGCAGGTAGTGCGCAAGGTGACCTGCAAGGATGGCTACGGGAATGGGTGGAAGTTTGGGAATGACACGGTGCATGTGTGGGTGGTGCGGGAAGACAACACGTTGAGCTACGACCCGTGGCCGAACTGGAAGCAGAGCTGGCTTGCGGGGTTGTTTAACGATTGCAGCGGGTTGAATCGTACGTTGCCGGATGCGCGGCCACTTTAGTTGAAGTATGATCTTGTGGGCGGGATTGATCGCGCCCAAAGGAGAATTTAGATGCCCAAGTTTTTAGTGCAAGGCCATTATACGGCTGCCGGTTTGAATGGTTTGCTCAAGGAGAAGGCTTCTGGCCGCAAGGCTGCTGTGCAGGCAGCGGTGAAGAGCGTGAAGGGCAAAATGGACTGCCTTTACTTTGGAAGCAGCGGAACAGATGTTGTGATGATCATCGATGTTCCGGATAACGCGGCTGCGGCTGCATTGTCGGTTACGGTGAGTGCGAGCGGGAGTGTTGAGTTGCATGTGACTCCGCTGATGACGGTGGAGGAGCTGGACGGGGCGCTGGGACTGGCAACGAAGTACCGGGCGCCGGGCGCTTAGTTGTAGAAAGCTTTTTGGCTAAAGGGCACCGCGATCCTTAGGGGTTGCGGTGCCCTTCTGTATTTGGGACGGATACGAATTCTCGCTCCGGGTAGCGGAGGGCGGTGAGGGGGCCGCCCAAGACTGCGCCGGTGTCGATGTTGACAGTGTTGTTGCGCCACTGGGGTGTTTCGATTGGAGTGTGGCCGTAGACTACGGTTGCTGCGCCGTGATAGTTGGCGGCCCAGTCGAGACGGATGGGCAAGCCCTGGTCGTCGATTTGCCCAGTGGTTTCGCCGTAGAGGCAGAGTGAACGCGCTTTGGGGGAATCGCTGCCATGCATCTCTTCGCGCAGGCCTGCGTGAGCGACGACGAGGCTGCCTTCGTCGAGGATGAGGTGACTTGGGAGGGATTCGATAAAGCTGGCGATGGCTGTGCGTTGCGTTTGAGGCAGTGGTTGAAGCTCGGCAATGGATTTGTCGAGTCCGTGGGTATCCTTAACTTTGCGTCCGCGCAGCCATCGCGCAAGTTTGTCGTCATGATTTCCGCAGACGGTGAGGGCGTGTCCTTGAAAGGTCATGTTGAGGACGATGGTAAGGACGTCGAGAATCGCTGGGCCACGATCTACCAGATCGCCAACGAAGACGGCCTTGCGGCCTTCAGGATGGACCCAGGACTCGGAGCCCCAGGGCTTGGAATGGATCGAGACCGGCTGCCAGCCCAGCTTTGCCAGCAGGAGGCGTAGTTCTGCAGCACAGCCATGAATGTCGCCAATGATGTCGTAGGGGCCAGGAGTGAGATTCACCAAGCTTTGATTATGGCTTGAGCATGAACCTGTTTGTTGGCGCTCGCTTTGTTCACTTGGTGGCGGAGATTGTTTGGGCAGGTGTTCGAAGGCTATGATGCGAG
>CAZZGS010000720.1:1278-2998 GCA_964653845.1 uncultured Bryobacter sp. | reverse complement strand
GCCGGCCAGTCGCTGCTTCTCGCGGCGGTCTTCGCCGAGCCGCAAAATCAACAGCACCAGCATTACTGAAGAAAGCACTCCATTGACCGCAGAGATGGTCACAATCAGGAACGGTCCTACCGAGAACGCGCCTGGAATTGGCCAGAGGCCTGGGAGAGTCCGGCTGATGGCGCTGTTCATGCCCACAATCGAATAGAGCAACAAAGCAACGGCGAAAAACCGGTCTGGCGGGAGGGGACTTCGCAAACGCCCAGCGGCCCAAACCAGAGGCAGCATCAATGCCGGGATCTGCCAGGAGAAGCCCGGCAACACCATCCGGGCGCCGAGGGTGAGCAGCGCCGCGCCGAACCACCAGCGAACCGGTAAATCGGTGGCGAAAAAAACCACGTGGGTGGCAGCCGCCAGAAATAGAAAGGCCGCTGGAACCGACCAGGTGAAGAAGGCCGTAGAGACTTCCATTTCGTACACGAACAATAACTGAGATCCGCTGAACGCGCAAATGCAAAGCTGAAACAGGCCAAACCATAGCAACTCGCGCCGGGACGGGTTTGTGGCCCATAAGACGAGGAGCAGGCAACTGATGCCGAACGCAGTCCAGGAAAAGACGATAAAGGAGGATGCGTTGCGCTGCAGGCGGCCGAGGGCTGCGCGGCCGGCCGCTTCGGCAAAAGGGCGATCCGCAAGTAGGTAGGGTCCTTCATCCAAAAGGAATGAAGCATTCCCCCAGAGAGCAAAACGGTGTTCTCCGCGCAAGGCGACCACAAACGATTCGCCTTGCTTGAGCAAACCTTGTGGAACCGTATAGACGCGTGGCACGAAGAACGGCGGATCTTCGCCCGGCTGACAGGGAATGCGACCGATGCGTACGCCGTTAACAAAGGCTTCCCCGCAGAAGTTGTAAGATCCCACGGTTAAGGCAAGTGGGCCGGTCGTGGCTGGTGCCACGGCTTGCCTTCGAAACCACGCTACGCCTGTGGGCACTTGTTCGCGCCGGGGAAGGCTGATCGTAGTCCAGCCGGAATCATCCCATCCGGGTGAGGAGAAACGAGGGTCGTCGCCTTCGTGCCACTTCCAGGTTCCTTCGAGGCTCACGGTTTGGGCCGCGAGGCCGATGGACAAGAAGAGAAGAATAATGCTGATTTTCAAAGCTGCCTCCGCACCGTCAATACAGTAATGTCGTCAGTCTGGCCCCAGGTCTTCGCCGTATCGGCAATCTCCTGCGCTGACTTCCCGCTGATCTCGCGCGTCCGCTCGAAGCCGAAGAGTTCGCGATGGGCGTTCTCGGCCTCAACGACACCGTCAGAGACAAGAGTGACCTGAGCCCCTGCGGGAAGATTCAGTCGTGTCTCTTGCCACTCTGCCTCGGCAATTACGCCCAGTGGAAGACCTGCTTCCACTTCCAATTCACGAGAGTTGCAATAGGGTGAAGGATGGCCGGCACTTGCAACTGTTAACTCTCCACCCGGCATGTAGCGGATGCAGCAGCAAGTGACGAAACCGCCTTGGCCGAGGAGGGCTTCATTGAGTCCAGCGAGAATCGCCGCAGGGGAAGAAGATTTCTCCCTGCGCAAGGCACCAATGGCGACCGATACCAACATGGCTGCTTTTAAGCCTTTGCCACTCACGTCGCCCACCAGCGCCACGCGCGAGCCGTCGGGACGGTCGAGGACCTGGTAGAAGTCGCCGCCGACTTCGGAAGCCGGTTGGTAGACGGCGTCGA
>CAZZGS010000720.1:0-1268 GCA_964653845.1 uncultured Bryobacter sp. | reverse complement strand
GTTGTTTCTGTTCCGTCTTGAGCCGAGCCTGGGAGCATTAGCGATTGTACTTCGGCGGCGGCGGCAATTTCGCGGCTGAGTCGCTGTTTCTCGTCGGCCAGGTTGGCTGCACGGCGATTGAGCAGAATCGCCATGGCGAAGGTGACCAGCAAGAGTGTCATCAAGCGGATGGTTTGAAGCCACAATCCCTGGCTCTCGGTCAACTGGAGGTAGCTCACGGCGAAGTGCTGGAGCAGTGTTCCAGACATGTGGAAGAGAAGGACTGCATGCATAGCCGGCAGTTGACCGCGAATGGTCGAGTACTGCCAGGCGAAAGGAAAGTAGTAAATGAACCAAACCACGGTGGCAGCAAGAATCAGCATCCGCTGCGTTTCAATCGTGAGGGGTGCATCCAGAAGCTGGCTGGCCATGGCTGTACAAGCCATCGCGTACATCAGCGCTGCGCCCATCCAACCGGCTAGCGTATGGCGCGAAGCGAAAAGCTCAATGAGAAGAAATGGCAATACCAATACGCCGCCAGAGAGTGAAATCGCCATGCCAAGGTTTGAGATCACCACGCGTTCGAGCCCTAGACTCTCCGGATACAAGGGGATCAGCCGGAAGCCGAGGCTCCCGGCGAGAAAGAGTCCAAACCAAAAGTACTCGCGCGAGCCTTTGCGGGAGAGCGGCAAGGTGAGGAAGAACAACACCGCCATGGCGATGGCGGCCGAGATCAGCAGGCCGTTGAGACGGCCGCGCAGACGCTCTGCATGCCAGAGTTTCTCTTGTGCGCGCACGCCTTCGAGTGTGCCGATGAAGGACGCACTCGCCTCCGTCTCGGCCGGGATGGTGTAGGCGGAAGGAATGCTGCGCACGCGGAAGGCGAGTAACAGCTTTGAGCCAGTAGGCCGCGAAAGTGGAAAGACAGCCACTGCCGGCAAGCGTAGTTCCGTCGCGCCAAATCCGCCCAGGAACCCAATCCTTTGGCCATCGGCGAAGACCTCATACGCGAAGGCCGATCCGAATGGCCCCGCCAGCAGGCCCAGCGGCTCGTTGATCAGCGAGGGGGGAAGGTCAACCTGGACCCGATACCAACGCTGGCCGAATTCCTGATTCACCTTGTCGGGCATGGCGATGGTGGGCCACTTCGAGTCGTCCAGGTCTGGTTTAGCCCAACGCGGATCGTCGCCTTCGTGATACTTCCATTGGCCGGTGAGGGCCTGCGGTTGCGAGAGGCTGCTGACAGGTATCGATTGTGCAGTAAGTGTTGTGGCGAAGAGGCCGAGGTA
>CAZZGS010000719.1:0-2998 GCA_964653845.1 uncultured Bryobacter sp. | reverse complement strand
CAGCCTTTGATGGCAACCGAGTCGGCTACCTGCAGTCCACCCAGCTCGGCTATCGCAATCCCGATCGCAGCCTCACTGGTCTACCTGCTTTCGCTGATGGCGTCACCGGCGGTGACGTCGATGGCGAACCCTTCGACAACCGCGTCAACTTGAAGAGCCGCATCGACACAGGCAGCGTCTTTGCCACAGACACAATGCGGGTCGGCAGCCGCTGGAACTTCACCTTCTCAGGCCGCTTCAACCGTACCGCCATCGAGAATCGTGACCACATTACACCCGGCGGCATCCGTGGATCTCTCGATGGAAACCACACCTATTCGCGCTTCAATCCTGCCATTGGCGCAACCGTCAAGCTTCCGGCCGGCATGAACGCCTACCTCGGCTATAGCGAAGGCAACCGCGCCCCAACCGCAATCGAACTCGGTTGCGCCGACCCAAACTTTCCTTGCCGCCTGCCCAACGCCCTGGCCGGCGACCCACCGCTCAAGCAAGTCGTAACACGCAGCGTAGAAGCCGGCCTTCGTGGGGGCATCGAAGGCAATTGGAAGTGGAGCGCGGGTTTCTTTCGCGCAGAAAATCGGGATGACCTCCTCTTCGTCGCGAGCCCGCAAACCGGATTCGGCTACTTCCGCAACTTCGGCAAGACCCGGCGCCAGGGCCTCGAAGCTTCGCTCAGCGGTCGAGTTCGCCGAGTCAATCTCGGCGTGAACTACACCTTTCTCGATGCCACATTCCAAAGTCCAGAAGAAGTAAACGGCACAGGCAACAGCAGCAACGAAGCGGCTCAAGAAGGCATGCCCGGCGTGGATGGCACCATCCAGATTGACCCAGGCGCACGCATTCCGCTGGTACCAAAACACATGGGCAAAGCCTACGCCGACATCCAGGTGACCAGCAAATTCACCATCGATCTTGGTGCCGTCGCGATCTCAAGCATGATTGCCAGAGGCAACGAGAACAACCAGCACAAGGCAGACGGCCGCATCTATCTCGGCCCTGGTTATTCGCCCGGCTATGCCGTCGCAAATCTCGGAGGCCGCTACCAACTCACAAACCGCATCCAAATCTTTGCCCAGGTGAACAACCTGCTGGATCGCCGCTACTACAGCGCCGCGCAACTAGGGGCCACAGGCTTTACAGCGGCAGGCAATTTCATCGCCCGCCCATTCCCGGCCATTCAGGGGGAATTCCCAGTGCAGCAAGCAACCTTCTACGCACCTGGCGCACCCCGTGCCGCTTGGGGCGGCCTCCGCATCAGCTTCTGATTGTGTTAGCAATTACATAGTGGTGACTTTGATTTCTTTGGCGATCCTGATGCAGTCGGCCATCTGCGACGCACATTGCGAGAAGGCTCGCGGCGTTGCCCTCGCCTCCAGCGGCGACTACCGCAGCGCCATCCTTCACTTTGCCGAAGCCTGCCGGCTGAACGCACGCGAGCAAGATGCCTGCTACTACTGGGGCCGCGCACTTTACTCGAGTGATCGCTTTGAAGAAGCCTTAAAGGCTCTTGACCTCGCCATCGCCTCCCCGGATTGGAAAGTCGCCACCGCTCGCGGGCAGTGTCTCGATGCCCTGGGCCGTCCCGAGGCCGAAGGCGAACTCAAACGAGCCCTGGCAAAGAGATTGAAACTCGACACTCCTGTAACCGAGCCGGATCCTCTGCTTGCCCTCGGATCCTTCCTCTACCGGCAGGGCCGCGGCGGCGAAGCACTCAAGCTTCTCAAAGAAGCCTCTCCTCAATACCGCCGCGTCGCCTCTTATCACTATCAACTGGGCCGCGCCTTGGCCCAGCATGAGCGTTGGGAGGAGTCGGCTGAGTCATTACGTTTAGCTATCTCCGTGGATCCTGCCTACAGCGAGGCACATGCGCTCTTGAGCCGCACTTATTACCGTTTGGGGAAATCGACGCTGGGTGCCGAGCATGCCCTCAAAGCCACTCAGGGCTCATTGACGTCCAGATAGCGGTCGATAGCAGGGCTCTTCAGGGTCTGGATTTTCCCACTCGGCCATCGAATCGTAAGCGTTGCCACCGACGTTGCGCGGCCAAGTCCGAAGTGCACTGCAAGCTCACTCGAACTGGCATAACCCACGGCACTTGACACGCGATTGGTCTGCTTGCGTCCATCCGCAGTCTGGATTTCAACCGAAGCCCCAATCGCACTTCGGTTGCTTGTTGTGCCCCTAAGACGCAGCGAGAGCCAATGCCGATTGGCACCAAAGCTGTTCTTCAGCACCAGCGGTGTGTCCCCAATTCGCGTAATCACTGCATCGATTTGGCCATCTCCGTCAAGGTCCCCAAACGCCGCGCCACGATGCCGGGCAGCGCTCCCAATCAACTGCGCGGCGAAGCTCCCATCTCCACGATTGATCATCAACAAGTTGCGCTGCTTCGATGCCCTGCCAGAATACAACTCGGTGTTGTCCTGTACATCCGAACAGGCGGCAAAGAGATCCTTGAGGCCATCGTTATCCATGTCGTAAACCCCATTGCTCCATCCGCTAAACGCCAGGGTGGCTTTGCCCACCAGACTTGCATAGGTTCGATCCGTGAACTGCAATTTGCCGGCGTTGCGATAAAGAGGAAAGGTCTCATTGGTCAACGCTGTAAGAAACAGATCGTCCCGTCCGTCGTTGTCCCAATCCCGGAAGTCCGCACCCATGGCAGACAGCGCCCGCCCATCGTCATTGAAGGCAACACCCGCAGGCCCCGCAATCTCGTTAAACCGCCCCTTGCCCAGATTGTGAAACAGAAAGTTCGATTCCGTATCGTTAGTGACAAAAATATCAAGCAGGTTGTCTCCGTCGATGTCGCCAAAGGCAAGCCCCATCCCTTTGCCCGGATGCGCGGCGATACCGCTTTCCACTGAGACATCGGTAAAGCTGCCATCGCCGTTATTGCGATAAAGCGTGTTCGTCAGCGGCTTGTATTCGCGCGGATGGCAGAAGGTCCGTATCGCTCCGCCACAGACAGGTTCACTCGCCGGATTCCACTGTACAT
>CAZZGS010000718.1:0-3000 GCA_964653845.1 uncultured Bryobacter sp. | reverse complement strand
CCTGCGCAAAGGCGCCGGCCTCTTCGTCGCCGCCTCTTGGGCGGTCGCCGACCGCCCAAGAGGCGGCGACGAAGAGGCCGGCGCCTTTGCGCAGGAAGGCGCGGGCGAAGCCTATTAAAATTGGTCAGTCTACATCCTTGAGTTGGTCGCCGATACGCCCGCTGAGCACCTGCCAAAGCCGGACCATAGCGAAGGTATCGAGGCGGCAGTAGGCGAGGAGTTGCCGGCGAATCTGGTCCCTGCGCGTTTGATCGGCGCCGGGGCTCACGGCCTCAGCGTAGGCGGCCATAGCCATCGCCCCGTCTCTTACGCCGTCAAGTGATGAGTAGCTTAACTCCGGCACTGCGGCGGGTAGTACGACCTTGATGCTCCAGCTCCCTTGCTGTGACGGGTGGTAATATCGGTTGCGAGCGATCGGGAGCAGATCAACCACCCGTTCGTTGATGGCCAGCAGGGAAGCGGTTAATTTGGGATACCGACGAGCCAACTCGCTAACGCGGGCAGTCTCGAAACCGGCGTTGTAGACGAAAATGGTCCCAGCGGTCCCACAGGCGGCGATCAGAGCCCTTGCGAACGGCTCGGAGGGATCATGACCGGTCAGGTCAAGAAAAGCGTCCTGCGCGAGTCGGCCATGCACTGATAGGGTATGCACGCTGAACTGAAACGGGATTTGCTGGTAAGGGCGGGTGCCTTTCCAAATCGGCACCGCAAATTGAATCGTCTCGAAGTCGAGGAAGTAGGCTGGGAGACCGTGCCCGGCGAGGTCTTGGGCGGCGCCGGCAGCATCAAAGTAAACGGTAGCGTCGAGCGTGTGATGTTTTACCCGACGTTGCCGTTCGTTAAGCAGATTGTCCGGGACGTTGCGCAGGTCGTCGACACCGGCAGCCGTCAGTTGCTCGCGCTTAGACGCCCTCAGAGACGGCAGCCAATCCACCGGATACTTCGGTTGCACGACGCCTCGGCTGCAGTAATCGCAAAAACCGCAGTCAAACGGATCATGGCAATGATTTCCAATCGCGATCTCGGGCTCGGTGGCTAGGGCGGCCACCCTCTGGGCCTCGGTTAGCCATCCCCGAACCTCTTCAGTCCGAGCAAGCGCTTCATCAGTGAGGTCGGTTTCAGCAAGTAGGCCTTGGTAATTTTCGTCTCCGGGATAGATCCACTTGCTGTCAATGCACGCGACGGCAATTGACTCCAGTTTAACCCCGGCCTCTTGGGCGATGAATGTCTGCACGGCGACATCGTCACGGTGATAGGCTTTCACGCTGGTCGAAGATTTCACTTCGACCATTCTCCATGCAGGGCTCCCGTTCTTTCCGGCGGGAAGCATGATGTCGGCAAAGGCCAAGGCCCCTCCGGCTTTGAAGCCGGCCTCGAAAATTGGTTGCCGGGACTCCGCCAGTAATTTTGTCGAGCGGGCCAATGCCGCTTCGTAGCCTTCCCCTTTGACATCGATGGCGGCACCGGTCCGGTTGGGGTCGTAAATGCGTTTCGCGACGTCTCCGACTTGATGTCCGACTTGAAAGCTTACCAGCGTGCCCGCAGAATCCTCCCTCAATTCCGGACGATGCAACTCCAGCCACAGACGCTTCGGACACTGCCGGAAGGCAATCAGTTTAGATTTGGAGAGAAGGCGCATCGCGTGGGTTGTTTTTATTCGGTTCCTGTCGTCGGCGAATGCAACTTCGGCGCGGGTCGCACGGATTTCGTCCAAGATAAACGGCTGCTGCGACAACCTGTGTCGGCCGCAAATGAAAGCTAACACCGCGCAAACGAGCAATGTGCAAAACGATTTGTGAGCGCGCGCGACGTAATCTGTCGCAGGGCGGGGTTAGAATGGAGCCGCGATGGGGATGTGCTCATCGCGAAAACCTCCCGCCGTGGTCCTCAATCTTTCACACCGATTACTCGACCAACTGTCCGAGAACCTATGCGCCCGTTCTTCTCTGACCGTACTCCGCGCCGGGTTCAATCACCTCACGTCGCTACCAGTTCGCCCCGCCGGGTGCCACAATCCCGAAGTCCTGAATCTGAATCATAACCGGCTTTCGTTACTACCAGCCGGCTTCGACCAACTCGCGAAACTGCTGATTCTGAATCTGTCGCGCAATCCGCTGGACGATTTTCCGCCGGCAATCACCCGCCTTCATGGTTTGGAAGCGCTCCATCTGGGCCACACCGGACTGCACAAATTTCCCGACGCTTTTCGCTGCGCACGTAATCTAGCCCGGTTGGTGCTCGATGGAAACCGGATCGAAACATTGCCCGACTCGCTTTTCAAGGAGCCGACGCAACTGCGCAAACTCGACCTGTCGAATAACAAGCTGCGAAACTTGCCCGAACGGCTGGAGGGACTCGGCCATGTGGAAGTTCTGGATTTCTCCTGCAACGCCCTCGAATCGTTGCCGGAATCACTGTGCGCACTGGAGCGACCGGAAGTCCTCCATCTTCGGGGTAATCGCTTGCGATCCTTTCCGAAAGCAATCGGCCGACTGCACCGCCTGCGGCAACTCAACGTTTATGAGAACCAACCCAGCATGCTTCCCGAATCCATTACCCAGCTCGACTAGCTGGCGCTCATGGATGCTAGCCAGAACCAACTCGTTCGGTTGCATGACGGTATTGGCCAATGGCGTGCGATGGAGCGGCTGGTGTTGAGCCAAAATCAAATCAGTGAGCTTCCGCCCAGCTTCACCCAAATGCGGGCACTGCGAGTGTGTTGTCTTGAAAGTAATTCTTTGAAAAACTCACCCGGTGCCGGCCCCGAAGATGAAATGCCCCAGCTGGAAACACTATCTGTGACCGGAAACAATTTCCCAAGGAGTTGGAAGCCCCCGGCCGTTTTTCGTATGGCACTTCTCCCGCATGATTCACCGGAACGTCGAAACGCTGGGGGTTAGCGTACCGCCGGTGGCCCCGGGGGGATTGCCGCGACTGTCAGGAGTAGGCCTAAAATCTCACGAGGTCGCCTGCGCACAAGCGAGCACTTCGATAGGGTCG
>CAZZGS010000717.1:0-3000 GCA_964653845.1 uncultured Bryobacter sp. | reverse complement strand
GATGCACGCGCACGATGGCCACTTCCTCGTAATAGGAACGATTGAAGATGCCGATCCGCCCACGTTCAGGAAGCCGGCGCGTCGTACGCCAGAGAAAGTCGTGTTCTAACTCTTCGGCGCTGGGCTGTTTGAAACTAAAGATCTGGAAGCCTTGTGGATTTACGCCGGACATGACGTGCCGGATGGTGCCGTCTTTGCCGGCGGCGTCCATCCCTTGAAAAATCAACAGCAACGCGTGGCGGTTAGCCGCGTAGTGAATGCGTTGCAGTGAGCTCAACTCTTCAACATGTTCTCCCAATAGCTTCTGATACGCCTTCTTGGATTTGCAGATGGGCTTCACAATCGTCGGCCACTTACTGAGTTGGACGTTTTCGTCGGGCTGTACCCGAAATTTCTCTGTGGCGATGCTAGTTTTCATATTCTGGCTCCGTCCAGGACGGCGATCTCTCCTCCCTCGTTTTCCCATCGTGCAATCGCCGGTTGTTTCATGGGCCGCGCATCACTAGCGCTCTGGTTTTGTTCCTGGCCAAATGTTTCGTGTGCGACAGAGTTCCACAAAGCAATGGCAGGCTCGTTGATGCGACCGTGGTTATAACAGAGGACGCTGAGCGATGCGGTGCCGAGCAACAGATGTTGCGCCTGCTCGACGGACAGCCCGATCCAACGGGCGGCGAGGACGCGACCAAAGTGGCTGTGGGAGAAGAGAGCGACGTTTCCAGCCCGCGCGCGGAGCCGGGCAATTAAGCGGTCAGCGCGGTTGGAAATTTGGGAGGGCGTTTCACCTTGGGGAGAGCCGTCGCGAAAAAGATTCCAGTCCGGTCTCGACTCGATGATGTCTGCGGTAGTGCGGCCTTCGTCGTCGCCATTGTCCCATTCCGCGAGGTCTGGTTCGATTTCGGGCGTTGGCTCCAGCCCTGCCAGCGCACAGGTTTGTTGGGCGCGTTGCAGGGGGCTGGTTAGCACATGGGCAAAGGGGACACTCTGCAGGCGCTGTCCAAGTTCCCTTGCCGCGTCCTTGCCGTGCGCGGTCAGGGGGATGTCAGCGCGGCCTGTGTATTGGCCGGAGAGTGACCACTCGGTTTCGCCGTGCCGGATGAAGTAAAGGCGCAGAGGCTTAGGCTGGCTCGTTGTCATGCTTTTGTCCCTTCCATTGAGGAGCGGTATTCGCCACCGCGTGCGGCTCCATTAAACTCCCCGGCAACCCTGCCCTTATAAATTGAGTAAAGATCCGCAGCTTGGCCGCGAGCAGAACAACAGCCCAATGTGAGACGGGGCAAACGCTGAGACCTGACCGCGGCCCCGCTACTCTTCTCGTTGCCCAGTTATATAAAGTCTTAACTGGAAAGTGGTGCATACTGGTTTGGCCGTCGCTTTGATTGGGAGTTGCACGGCGAGGTCCAATCATAATGTTGGTACCGGTATGTGCAGACATAGAGTTGCTTGGCGTTAAAACCCGACGCGTGTGACGACATGTGGTTAGATGACCGGGGGAGGTCGGGAGAGAAGTCTCAGTGCGTACCAATGAATATTTCTGAGCACTTGACTCGCCGTTGCGGGTTAGGCCCTTTAAAAGGACCCATGCGGCTCTACAGGCGAGGCAGGTCAGTCGATCGCTGGCTCAACTCCTCAGAGCTTTTGGGGACCCGGGAGCTTGGCCAAGACCCGGTCAAAAGTGCCGAGGGGGAGGTGGCCGGCTTTTCGGGCGAGTTCGAGCATGAGGCAATCAGAGAAGCCCAAGGCTGGTTTTGCTCTGAAGTGATTGAGCGCCTCCGCCACTGTGTCGCGTTCCTGTAGGACTAACTGGCGGTGGCTCAGTAGCATCTCGATTCCATTTGCCTGCTGCAGAGGGGTCAGTTCGTATACAGATCCGAGGACCCACATGGCCTCCGTCAGTGCGAGGAGCGAAACCCAGGCGCTTCTTTCAAGGAAATCCTCTGCCAGGGCGGTTTGCCGCAAATCGCCCCGAGTGATGAGGCGAACCAGAACGTTGGTATCAACTGCGCGCATAGCGTTTCTTGATGTAGTCGCCAATTCCAGATTTCAGTTCGCCTAGCGTTTTTGGTTTGGGAGCTTTTGATCCGAATAGTGCTTTATGGATGTCTTCGGAGTTGCAAGTGCCTGCGCGTCGCACGATGATGCGGTCTCCGTCTTGTTCCCATTCGAGCAATGACCCTGGCCCGACTCCGAGCTTCTTGCGGATATCAACTGGCACTAAAATTTGCCCCTGTGCCGTGAGTTTGGAGTGAGCGATTGCCATGCCTCACCTAACCACGATTCATTCTTAGTCTCACGACCGGCAGCGAAGGCCAGGCAGGCGCGAATGTCGGCTTCGGTGAGTGAGGGGAAGTCGCTCAGGATCTCTTCGTGGCTCATACCTGACGCAAGATATTCGAGGACATCATTTACGGTCATCCGTAGGCCACGAATGCAGGGCTTGCCGCTACGTTTGCCTGGTTAAATGGTGATGATTTCGGAATAGCCCATACTTTGAACCTACGCGAAATCGGCTCAGGGTGCAATAGGGTAAGCCACGCTTTCTTTGCAATGGTTGCGGGGATGAGATGTTTCTAGAATGCCGTTTTGAATCCAACGCTATTTCGCTGGATTTTGCTGGAAGCGGGGACGATCCATTTCTGGGTGAACCGGTCGTGCTTCTTGAGGGCGTACATGGCTTGGGGGATTTCATTTCCCGGACGAGAGTGCAGATCAGGTCTGTGCCTTCGCGGCCCCAGGTATTGCGTTCAGCTGCGGTGGTTGGCTGGGGAGCTGCGCCGCCGCGGGCCATTGAGTGAGGGACCCAGGAGCCTAGCGTGAGGCTGCCGCTGAGGCTGAGTTTGCCCAGTTCTTTCAGGCCTTCGTTTTCTGGGATCTCAGGTGGGGCCTGGGTGATCGCGCTGACGTAGTCGCCTTTGGGAGGGAGGTCTTCGAGGCGACTCGTCATGGCGTGGGCTCCGTAGAGGAGGCGTTCTCGTTGTCGGGCATCCAGGCTCAGTTTGGGAA
>CAZZGS010000716.1:0-3012 GCA_964653845.1 uncultured Bryobacter sp. | reverse complement strand
ATATAAGAGGACACACATGGGTAAAGCCGCCGCCTACATGAATTTGCCGATCATCCTGCTCGTCACGATTGCCGGCGGCTATTATGCCGGACAATGGATCGATCAGAACTACGGCACAAAATACGCCAACGTCATTGGCCTGATGCTCGGCTTCGGCCTTGGCCTATACGAAGTCATGCGCCTATTGAAGATTCTGGAACGAAACTCGCGTGACTGAATACCAGCTCAAATCAAACAAGATTCTTAAGGTGGCAGCGGCACTCGCTGCACTCGGCTTTGCTATTTTCGCAATTTGGCGCGGCCTCGATAGCGCTCTCGCGTTCGTCTCAACGGCCGGAATCAGCGTGCTCAGCCTTTGGGTTCTGGCTCGCGGCATCGACCTGCTCGGCGAAGGCCGTACCTCATGGCTCAAAGGCTTTGGCTTCGTCGTGCGCTTCCTTGTCTACGCACTCGGCCTGTCTGCTATCCTTAAGGTTTATCCGGGCCATTCGCTGGAAGTCTTTTTTGGGATTTTCCTGTCGATTCTGGCTATCGGAATTGAAGCCCTCATCGAGTCTTACAAGAATGCACGAACATGAACTCTGGTTCACTGCGCTGTTGAACCAATACCTATCCGGCCCTGCCAACGCAATGATTTCTCTCGTCGGGCAGCACGCCCACGACCCAGCCAAGCCCTGGTCCAACTACAACGCCATGTTGGTCATCATCGTTGCTTTCCTCCTGGTCCTACCCTGGATCATCCGCGCAGGCTTAAACCTCGCCAAGCCCGGCTACCTCCAGCAAATCGGCGAACTCCTGATCACCTTCATCAAGGGTCAGTCGGAAGAAGTCATCGGTCACGGCGGTGCCAAGTACGCCTTCTGGTTTACCACCTGTTTCGTTTTCATCCTCTTCTCGAATCTGCTTGGCGTCATCCCAACGTTTGAGAGCCCTACAATGTCCCCCGCCGTCCCGCTCGGCATTGCTGTGGCGACCTTCCTCTACTACAACGGTGCAGGCATCAAGGCTCAGGGCTTTGTCGGCCACATCAAACATTTCATGGGTCCAGTCTGGTGGCTCGCACCCTTCATGTTTGGTATCGAAATCATTTCGCACTTGATCCGTCCGGTCAGCCTCACAATTCGTCTATTTGCGAATATGCTTGCCGGCGAACAGGTAACCATCGCCTTCATGAATCTGATCCCGATCGGCGTGCCCGCTATCTTGATGGGCCTCCACACCTTCGTCAGCTTTCTTCAGGCCTTCATCTTCATGATTCTCTCCATGGCATACGTCGGCATGGCCGTCGCCCACGAGGATCACTAAACCCGAGTTTGCCCAACAGTGTGAGTCTTGGGCGTCCCAACGTACCAACGGCACCACCTCCTGTCAGGCCATTTCAACCAAGTCTAATAAAGGAGACTTTTCAACATGCGTAACAAAGCAATGATGATTCTTTTCTTGCTCGCTTTCGCCGCTCCCATCTTCGCCCAGGGTACTGCCCAGCCGATGGTCGGTGAAAAGGGCATCCTGCTCCCGGCTTTCGCCATGGCAATCGCCGCCGGTCTTTGCGGTCGCGGTCAGGGCCAGGCAATCGCCTCCGCCGCAGAAGGTATCGCTCGTAACCCCGGCGCAGCCGGCAAGATCCAGACCCTGCTCCTCATCGGTCTGGCCTTCATCGAGTCGCTCGCCCTCTTCACCTTCGTAAAGGTCGGCTAGTTATCCGGGCGGGAAGTATGCCACAACTCAAACTTAGCGGCATCTTTCCGCCCATCCCCACCCCCTTCAACCACTCCGGCGACATCTACCTCGCCAAGATCCGCTCCAACGTCGAAAAGTGGAACATGACCACGCTGGCTGGTTACGTTGTTTGCGGCTCCACTGGCGAATCCGTCTACCTCACCGAACCAGAGAAGCTCTACCTCTGGGAAGAAGTCGCCAAGTACGCTCCCTCCACAAAACTCCTCATCGCCGGCACGGGCGTGGAAAGTGTCCGCGAGACCGTCCATCTCACCAATAGCGCAGCAGATCTAGGCTACAAATGCGCCATGGTGCGCACGCCTCACTACTACAAGAATCTCCTTAACAATCTAGAAGCCCAGGCGCTCTACTTTCGTTCCGTCGCCGACCAGTCGAAGATCCCGCTCATGATCTACAACTGGCCCCAATCCACTGGCCTCGACATCTCGGTAGACACAGTGGCACTATTGAGCGAACACCCCAACATCATCGCCATCAAAGAGTCGAGCGGCAATATGGACAAAGTCCATGCCCTCCTCAAGGCAGTCAAGCCGGGCTTCCAGGTTCTGAACGGCAGCGCCCCCAATCTCGCAGCCAGTCTTCGAGCGGGCGCTGTTGGTGCCGTCCTCGCCTACGCTAGCGCCGCCCCCTTCTCCTGTCTCACCATTGCTGAAGCCATTCTCAAGCGCGAGTACGATGCCGCCGAAGACTGGCAGCGCCGCATCACAGAAGCGGCGACGCTTGTAACCGTCAAATACGGCATCCCTGGCCTCAAATACGCCATGGATTTCAACGGCTATTACGGCGGGCCACCACGTCTGCCCCTGATCCCCATCTCGCGCTCAGCCCAACTCGAAATCGAAACTGCTTTCCACAATCTGAGAGGTTAACCAACATGTCCTTCGATCTCACCGCCACCGAACAACGAGTCCTCGGCGCATTGATTGAAAAGGAGATGGCGACGCCTGAATACTACCCACTTTCGCTCAACGCGCTAGTAAACGCCTGTAATCAGAAGAACAATCGCGAACCGGCAATGCATCTTGTCGAAGCCGACGTTCTCCATTCGATAGAAGTCATGCGTCACAAGGGTATCGCCTTTGAGCACTCCGGTCGCGAACACCGTGTCCCGAAGTATTCACAAGGCCTCGGGCAAAGGCTCAACCTCGGCAACAAAGACCTCGCCGTTCTCTGCGTCCTTCTCTGCCGCGGCCCTCAAACTCCAGGCGAACTGCGCGGACGAACCCAATCCCTCTTCCCCTTCGAAGACCTCGATACTGTGCTGTCTACCCT
>CAZZGS010000715.1:0-3012 GCA_964653845.1 uncultured Bryobacter sp. | reverse complement strand
CCCTTTATATCTAGGACCTTCAAAATGGGGACCTGCTCACTGGCATTCCCCCTGAAGATCGCAGACCTTCACGCCATCGACGACCAAAGCAAGCTCCGGTAGCTCCCATGACGATTCTAGATGCGAACGTCCTTGTCTTCCTCCATAACGAAGACGCACCCCAACACGCCAAGTGCCAGAAATGGATCGAAAACGCCATCGCTTCGGGCGAATTGGTCGGGATTCCCTGGATTTGTCTGATGGCCTGCCTGCGGATCACGACCGCGCCGGGACTGATGAGTCAACCGATCAGCATCGAGGACGGGGCAAAGATTGTTTCAGGCTGGATAGAGCACCCCTCAGTCGTCATCCCGGAGCCCGGCCGCCGCTTCTGGAAAGCCCTCCAGGAATTAGCATTTGACAGCGGCATCCGGGGGCGAACATGGACCGACGCCCATCTGGCGGCCTTGGCGATAGAAAACGGAGCCGCGTTTGCCACCTTCGACCGGGACTTCCGCCGTTTCAAAGGCCTGCAGTTGGTTGAACTCTAACGAACATTGCATCGGCACATTTGATGCCCCATTGCGGTCGCGTCCGGTAGCGAATCTGAAGCCGCCCGGGGCAAAACCATTGAAAACAATTCTGGGTTGGAATCAGTTGACGCCATTTGCCGCCTGAGACAGCTAACTGACGGGAACCATCCGGCCTATTCTGATTCCGATCTCTTGTGACGGTCAACCTGTTGTGGCGGTAAGTGACCAAATACGAGCGGTGGCAAAGGAACGCCTGCACAGTCGCCTTGTCACGGTCACCGCGGAAGAGATGGCGGCACTTGAAGATGGCCTCAGGCAGATCATGCAGCTTGGATGAAGGGGCGGTGGTGGATACGATTCGCCTTCCACTCAATGCAGCCCATCCACCGCCCTCACTTTGACCTTCTTCGCCCGCCGCACCAACGCCCGGTCAAACGTAACAAATCGTGCGTCCGCTGCCCTGCTGCTCAAGTGCAAAGCATCCGCAAAATCCAAACCTTTGCCGCACAGGTCGAAGGCCCGAACGACTGCGGCTTCATCCTCTAGTCGAACGCCACTAAGCCCCGCCAACCTGCGCAGAGCCACTTGGATCTCGGCGACTTCAAGCTGATAAAGGCTTCGTAACACCCATTCCGTCTCCAGCAGCACGGTCTTTGCAATCCAGACGGGCCCGCCCTCAAAAACAGCTCGCGCCGCTGCGGCTTGCCGGGCGTCGTCCTCAACCAGCAGCCGCACAATGACATTAGTATCGACCGCGGTCATGCCTATCCCGAACCATCTTCCCGACCGACGCCTTCATTTCCTCGATGGTCTTGGGCTTCGCCTTGCCGGATCTCTTGAGACAGCCCGCCACTTCGCTCAGTTCGGTGATGGGAATCCCTGATGCCGGCCGCAACAGAATGCCGTTCCCGGCATCCTCTACGGTAAACTCCATACCCGCGCCCCAATTTCGCTCATCGCGAACCCGCTTCGGCAATATAATCTGGCCCTTCGTCGAAAGTCGCGTTACGTCCATCGGTAAGACCTCAGTAAGATTATCCTACAAATCTACCGACATGTAGGAATCTGAGTTGCAGCCGACGGGGAGGTCGAAAAACTTGGGGTTTGGAAGCCACCCGATACCACTGGAGGGTGAAGTACGGAGGGCTCGAAATCAGCGAGGTGAAGAGCCCGAATGCGCTGGCAGACGAGAACAGCCAGCTCAAACGAATGGAGCGGGAAGCGCACCGTATCCACAATTGTTTCTTAATCTTTGTAGTGGCAAAGGGGAAGTTGGTTCTGTATGATTTAGTACATGTGCCAACGTATGCAGTTACTGTTTCTTTTTGCCGTTTCGAGCTTGTTTGGGCAAACATGGCTTGAGACCTCGCGGATGAAGCTAGTACCTACTTGCAGAAATAAGCGAAGTCTGCCAGAATGAGCCATGAGCCAACGGTCCGTGGTTTCCTTGACGGATGACGAAGAGCAAGCGCTTCGGGCGAAGACAAGAGCCGGAACGACCGAGCATCGAATAGCGGAGCGCGCCAAGATCGTCTTGCTGGCGCACGAGGGGAAGACGAATCTGGAAATCGCCGAGCAGTTGGACACCAGACCGGCTCGCGTCTCAAAATGGCGACGGAGATTTGCCGAGTTGGGCCTGACTGGGCTTTTGGATCAAGAGCGCCAGGGAAGACCAGCGACCTATGATCGCGAAACCGACCGGCGCCTATTAGCGTTGCTCGATGAGTCTCCGCCGGAGGGTTATGGACAGTGGTCAGGGCCATTGTTGACGGCAGCATTGGGAGATGTCAGCGATGACAAAGTCTGGCGGATTTTGCGTAAGTATGATATTTGCTTACAGCGACGGCGGAGTTGGTGCATCAGTACGGATCCCGAATTCGGCCCCAAAGCGGCGGACATCGTGGGCTTGTATTTGGAGCCGCCGGTCAACGCACTGGTGGTGTGCGTGGATGAGAAGCCCTCCATTCAAGCATTGGAGCGCGCTCAGGGATGGTTGCGTCTACCCAATGGTAAGTGCGTAAACGGCTACAGTCACGGCTACAAGCGACACGGCACAACCACGCTTTTCGCCGCCTTGGATATTGCCACCGGACAGGTCAAAGCCGGACACTATACGCGCCGTCGGCGCAGGGAATTCCTCGATTATATGAATGGCCTTGTCGCCAAGCATCCAGGAAGGGAAATCCACGTGATTCTCGACAACCTGAATACTCACAAACCGAAAGACGATCGTTGGCTGCGGCAGCACCCTCTGGTCAAATTTCATTTCACGCCAACCTACTCCTCCTGGATGAATCAAGTCGAAATTTGGTTCAGTATCCTTCAACAGAAGGCCCTCACCGGCGTCAGCTTTACTTCGCCAAAGCAAGTCCGTGAGGCGATCGACAAATTTGTCGTGGCGTATAACAAGACAGCCGCGCCCTTCGAGTGGACCAAGGCTGTTGTGCACAAAACCGGTCCCAAGCCAAAGTACTCTAACTTATGCAAGTAGGTACTAGGC
>CAZZGS010000714.1:0-3016 GCA_964653845.1 uncultured Bryobacter sp. | reverse complement strand
GCGCTGGTGCCGCGATCGGAGCGATTGCCGGCGGCGGCAAGGGCGCCGCCGGCAATCGCTCCGATCGCGGCACCAGCGCCTGTCATAATGCCGCCACGGACGACGTCTCGTTTGACGTTGCTGCGGGCCACTGCCATTCGGCTGTTGGTCTGAATCGCGAGCGGACCATGGGTGGTTGTGATTGACTTGATTGCGACGCTGATTGAGGCTTTGCCTTTCACTTTGCCGCCATCATCGCTGGAAAGTACGACGCCCGTTGCAGCCGCACCGGCCGGCGCCAGCACTACTCCATTGACTGTAAGGGGGTCCATTAGCGAAGCTTCGAAAGTAGAGCCGGTTGAACTTGTTTTTGTAGAGATAGATGTTGTGGTGCGGACTCGAATTGGGGTTCCGGCAGGCAGCAAGAATTCTCTCGGGGGTGCCGGGGTACGGGTTGCAGCCGGTGCAGACACTTCGCCCTTTGAGGCGGCAAGATCGCTTTTGGCCTCGCTCAGTTTCTTCTCTAAATCGTCAACCCGCTGTGCGGCACCGGCTTGAGCTTTTGCCACTTGCAATTGCTTCTCGGCATCGGCCAAGTTCTTCTCAGCTTCTGCAACGTCTACTGTTTTTGTGCCACAGCCAGCGAGCAGCAACGTTATCGCCAGAACACCAGACAAGAACTCTTGTTTCATTTCGATCCCTCGATCTCTAGTTTATCCTCTGAAATGGCCGGGCGCAGGCCGAACCGATTCGGGATGATTGGGCCAAGCTCCTTCAAGCTGAGTGCCCAGAATGGATGCGCAGTCAAGCAGGTAAATTCCGGGAACTGCCTTCTGTTGGAAGTTTCTGCGAGCCGCTCGAACCAGGTTGAAAGGCTAAGCGCTGAGCAAGCGCGGAAGCCGCGAATAAGACCGATTGACTTGACTGGTTTGGCGGCTGATCCCGCTATCTCTACACTTCGCGATTGAGGTCCGTTTGCCTAGCCTCTCGTCCTGCAGTGCGCAAAGGGCGGATCTGCGGTGATAGTGACCGTTATGTCGTCGTCACTGACTGGTTCCCCGTCATCGAGCATGACTTCCAGCAGGGAGCGGACGGCACCAAGTTTGGCAGGCGGAAGTTGGTCCAGCAGGGCGTGGGCTTGTTTCAATTCTTGTTGGAGGTCGAGGGCCATTCGAATCTACTCCTTTCGCCGATGCGCTGAATTCCTTTCTTCATCGTACCTTGCCTTGATGATGCCCTTGAGCTGCTAGAGGGCTTTCTGGATGGCGCGGCTGAAATCCATTAGCATTTCGCGGTTGGGGTGAGCACTGCGGACTACTACGAAGATGTTGCGCTTGTAGAAGCGGTCCTCAGACTTGACGTTCTTCCAGAGCTGGATGCATTCGAGAGCCGCAGCGTCGCTGCGGAACTCGTAGATGTCGGCTGTTGCGTCTATTGTGCCAGTGTAGTTCGCTTTGATCGCTTGCTTCAGGCCCAGGCGCTGCATCCACTCCGGGCTTGTGTTTGGGGCTGCGCTAGCCAGTTTCCAGCCGCCTTCGAGGCCTTGGGGGGCCGCCAGAGGCTTATTTTCACTGGTACAGGAAGAAAGAATGAGTGCGAGCAGGGTTATTATGAGGCGCATGGGATAGCATCAAAATTGTATGGCAAAAATTAAGCCGCCGCGTGGCGGACTCAAAAAAACGGAGCCCGAGAAGATTACACCGAAGAACTTTATCGGTGCACTTCCCTGTCTCTTCATCGTTATCGTCGTGATCGGGCTGCTCTCGCTGCTGTTTTACGCATCACTGTCAGGAATGAAAGTTAAATGATTCGAATCGATGGACGGACGGCTGCGCAACTGCGGCCTACCAAGTTAGAAACCGATTTTTTGCTCACCGCCGAAGGGTCTGTCGTGATATCGGTTGGCCATACGCGGGTGCTATGCGCGGCTACCGTCGAAGACGGTGTGCCTGGCTTCTTGCGCGGTAAGGGGTCTGGCTGGGTTACGGCCGAATACTCGATGTTGCCCCGAGCTACGATTACTCGCACTCCTCGTGAGGTCATTAAGGGCCGGCAGAGCGGGCGGACGATGGAGATACAGCGGTTGATTGGCCGGTCTCTGCGGGCGGTTATCGATACGGCAGCGCTGGGGGAGCGGACCGTTGTTGTGGACTGCGATGTTTTGCAGGCGGATGGCGGGACCCGGACTGCGGCGATCACGGGGGCTTATGTGGCTCTTGGAATCGCAGTGAAGAAGATGATGGCTGCCGGGGTCTTGAAGAAGTCTCCGTTTCGTGATTCCGTGGCGGCGACCAGCGTGGGCATTGTGAAGGGTGTGCCGGTGCTGGACCTTTGCTATGAGGAAGACTCGGCTGCCGATGTCGATATGAATCTGGTGATGACCGGGGCGGGGAAGTTTATCGAAGTACAGGCGACGGCCGAGCAGATTCCGTTTGACGACCCGCAACTTGGGGCGATGATTGAGCTGGCGCGTACAGGAATTCAGGAGTTGATTGGATTGCAAAATGAAGCTTTATCTCGCTACCAGTAATCCTGGGAAGATCCGTGAGTTTGAGGGGGCAGGTCTTGAGATCGAGATGCTGCCCGCGATGAAGAGTTTGCCGGTGGCTCCCGAGACTGGGGACACGTTTGAGGCCAATGCGATTCAGAAGGCGCTCTACTATGGCGAGCATTGCGAGGGGTGGTTGATCGCGGAGGATTCAGGGCTTGAGGTGGATGCGCTGGGTGGAGCGCCAGGGGTGCATTCGGCGCGTTGGGCTGGGGATGATGCCGCTAATAATGCGCGGCTGGTTCGGGAGATGGCGGGCCAAGCGGAGCGGTGTGGGCGTTATGTTTGTGTGATTGCGCTTGTCGATGGGGATCGCGTGCTGGGTACGTTTCGGGGGACGGTAGAGGGGGAGATACTCGATGAACCACGCGGGGCGGGGGGCTTTGGTTATGACCCCTACTTCTTGTACCCACCCTTTGGGCAGAGCTTTGCTGAGGTGCCCAAAGAGCGGAAGGCCGGGGTGTCTCACAGGGGCGAGGCGATTGGCAA
>CAZZGS010000713.1:0-3016 GCA_964653845.1 uncultured Bryobacter sp. | reverse complement strand
AACGCAACCTGCGCCGGCTGCCACTCCCGCATCGATCCACTCGGCTTCCCGCTTGAGCGCTTTGATGCTGTCGGACGTCTCCGCGACAAATACACCGATGGCAACCCCATCCACGATTCCAGCATCACCTACGACAAACACGAAATCGTCGGCGTCGATGGCCTTTCGCAATACCTAAAGTCCCAGGAAAAACTGGTCCTCAAAAACTTCTCGAAAAAACTCCTCGGCTACGCCCTCGGTAGAACTATGATCCTCTCAGATCAACCCCTAATCGAGCGGCTCTCTCTCGCTGGTAGCGATGCAACCATCTCCAAACTGGTCACTCAAATCGTCAACAGCAAACAGTTCCGCAATCGCCGCGATACCGGCGAAAATATCCAATCCAAGGCCTCCGAGGCCAAGCTCAAAGAAGGTGGCTTATGAACCGCGTTGTTCGCAACATGTCCTTGCAGCCCAAATCCAGAAGACACTTCCTCCGTGGAGCCGGCGTCGCGCTGGCATTGCCCTGGATGGAATCGATGCCCTTGTTCGCCGCGCAAGACGGGTCCGCCCCCAAGGTCTCTAACAAGCCACCCGTTCGCATGGCCACCATCTACTTCTCTAACGGCGTAGAACCCATTCATTGGTGGGCCAAAGGCACCGGCACGTCGATGGAACTCGGGCCTTGCCTTGAAGCCATGAAGCCCCACTGCGGCGACTTCAGCTTCATCCGCGGCCTCTACAACCAGCAGGCCTTCAAATCCACCAGCCCACACCTCGGTCGCATGCCAAACGTCCTCTCCGGTGCCTGGGTCAGTCTCGACCCAAGCGACATTCGAGTCGGCACAACATTCGATCAGGTCCTCGCACGCCAGATTGGCGGTCAAACCTCCGTACCCAGCCTGGTGATGGGCGTTGAGCCCAATGAGCTGCGTCTCGAAGACGGCCTCTCGATGATCTACGGCTCCTCTCTTTCCTGGACCTCACCCGTCAAACCGGCCACCAAAGAAATCTACCCCGCCCGCGCCTTCGACTTGCTGGTCGGTGATGGTACCGGCCGCAAAATCGACCGCAGCATCCTTGATGCCGTGCTAAAAGAAGCTCACGACGTCCAGCCACGCATCAGCCGTGGCGACCGCGTCAAGCTCGACGAATACCTCGAATCGATCCGCGACATCGAAAAGCGCATCGAACGTGCCAGCCGCGAAGAGCGCCTCGAAGGTTGGCGGCCAACCATCAGCAAGCCAAACATGCCGCGTCCCGCTGACGAAATTCCTCAGCACGTGCCGGATCACATGAAGCTCATGCTCGACCTTGTCGTGCTCGGCTTCCAGATGGACAAAACCCGCATCGCCACCCTGATGCTCAACAACGACCTTTCGCAAATGAACTTCAAGTTCCTCGAAGGCGTCAAGGGAGCCCTCCACCTTGACCTCACCCACAACGGCAAGGCCGCACTGGCCGAAGCCATGTATCTCAAGACGAACCAATTCCACATCCAGCAGTTCGCCTACCTCGTTGACCGCATGAAGAAGATCGACGAGGGCGGCCAGTCCCTCCTCGATAACTCTATGCTCATGCTTTGCTCCAACCTCTTCGACGGCGATACCCACAGCGCCGATCAGATGCCGATCCTTCTCGCAGGCCGTGCCGGCGGCAGTCTCGAGACCGGCCGCAATCTCGATTACACCGACAAGGGTGATGACAACCGCAGAGCTTGCAGCCTCTATTTGTCGATGATGGACCGCATGGGCGTCAAGCTCGACCGCTTTGGCGACTCCAGCAAACGATTAACAAATCTATAACGATTGAATCTTTTTTACAATTTTCTGCAAATTTGATCCTCCAGCACCTCCAGAATCGCGTATTAGTTAGTAACCGCTAAGTTCAGTGCAACCATTCGCACTCGGCGGAATCTAAACCGACAATGGAGTATGGGCATGGAGATCATTAGAGGAAACCAAACGACCGGCGACAGCGCCAGTCTGGTTTCCACGCAGCTGCCGCCTGCATTGCTTGAAAAGGCAGCAGTCCGACTGAGCTGGATTACGATCCTCTGCGCCGTCTCTACAGTCCTTTTGTTCTCGCTCGAACAGTGGTTGCAACCAGAGTTGAACGCGATGGCAAACCTTGCTTCGGTGCGGCTCAGTTTGCTCGGAGTATTCCTACTGGCTGGCGCTTTCTTCGCTGTGCAGAGAAATGGCTGGGTAAAAAAACAGACCTTGCTCGATTTGGGAATCGTCTTTCAGGTCTACGTCGCCTTTGCAATTGGAATGCTGGAGACATCAAGGCCCTGGAAAGATGACGTCGTTTTGGGCCATTCTGCTGTCGCGATCTGGCTTTCGATTTGCGGGCTGGTTCTACCGAACGTACCTTTCAAGGCAGGTATGGCCGCAATTCTCTCAGCTTTCGCCTGGCCTGCCGCCTACTTCCTGAACATTTGGCTCTACGGCTTTGACCCGCTGCCCCTAAATCGCCTCGCAATTTGGCTATTCCCCAACTTCCTGATGGCCATCTGGATGTTTATTCTGAATAAGCGCATGTTTCAAATGCAGATCACCCAGGTAAAGGCCGAAGAACTCGGCAGCTATCAGTTGGATTATCTGATTGGCAAAGGCGGTATGGGTGAAGTTTGGCGTGCGCGTCACAAAATGCTCGCTCGCGATGCAGCGATCAAGCTGATCCGCGCCGACGTTTTGGCCGGCGTTAACGCTCGCCAGGAGAACATCATGCGCAAGCGCTTCGAACGCGAAGCCCGCGCCACCGCAAGCCTTCGTTCCCCCCACACCGTTGCCCTCTTTGATTTTGGTCATACCAAAGACAACACCTTCTATTACGTCATGGAATTGCTTGACGGCATTGATTTGCAATCGCTGGTAGAACGATACGGCCCGCTGCACCCCGGCCGGGTCGTCAACATTCTCATTCAAGTCGCCGAGAGCCTCGAAGAAGCTCATCGTGCAGGCCTCGTGCATCGCGACATCAAGCCGCGCAATCTCTTCCTGGCCAAGATGGGCATCCAGTACGATTTCAGCAA
>CAZZGS010000712.1:1071-3020 GCA_964653845.1 uncultured Bryobacter sp. | reverse complement strand
ATACTGGCATGGGACTGGAGCGTGTGGCGGCAATTCTTCAAGGGAAGCTTTCGAATTACGAGTCGGATCTGATTGAACCGATCCGCGAGAAGGCGTCGCAATTGCTGGGCGGCAAGATGAAGCCAGCCACCTTGAACGTGGTTGCAGATCACGCCCGCGCGGCAGAGTTTTTGATTCATGACGGGGTGATTCCTTCCAATGAAGGCCGCGGCTATGTGCTGCGCAAGATTATTCGCCGGGCGATTCGTCATGCACGTCGCGACGGGGCAGAGAATCACTTCCTGCACCAGATGACGCCGTTTGTGGCGGAGTTCATGAGCGGGCCTTATCCGGAATTGATCGAGAGCTCAGAACGCGTGGCTCGCGTGGTGAAGGAAGAAGAGTTGCGTTATGCGACCACCTTCCTGGTAGCCGAGAAGATGTTCCGGGATGAAGCAAAGACCGCAGTGGGCAATGTGCTGCCGGGCCCTGCAGCCTTCAAACTCTATGACACCTTTGGGCTGGGTCTGGACGAGCAGGAAGACATGGCCCGTGAGCTGGGCCTGAACATCGATCTGCCGGGCTTTGAAGACGCGATGGAGCAGCAGAAGCAGCGGGCACGAGCTAGCTGGAAGGGCGCTGATAAGACGCAGGTGAATCCGGCCTTCGCAGAGCTGGCAAAAACGAAGTTTCTTGCCTATACGCATTTGGAAACAACGGCGACGGTGCTTTATGCAAGCGAGACCGAAGTGGTGCTTGACCAGTCTGCCTTCTACGCCGATTCTGGCGGCCAGGTGGGCGACCATGGTGCACTGTTTGACACCGAGAGCGGCGAGAAGTTGGCTGACGTCACAGCGGCTGTTTACGGCATGCCGGGCTTGATTATTCACAAGGTGAAGCCTGTGAAGCCGATCACGGTTGGACAGACGCTGATCGCCCGTGTGGCACCTGAATGGCGCAACGCATCGATGCGACATCACACCTCAACGCACCTCTTGCAGGCTGCCTTGCAGAAGGTATTGGGACGGCACGTGAAGCAGGCCGGTAGCGTTGTAGACCCGACTCGTTTACGCTTTGACTTTACGCACTATGCGGCGGTGAGCGCAGAGGAAAAGACTGAGATTGAACGCCTGGTAAACGAAGAGGTGCTGGCCAATATCGACGTTACGACGAAGGTGACGGGCCTGGATGAGGCCCTGAGCTCAGGCGCGATGGCGCTTTTTGGTGAGAAGTACGGCGACAGCGTGCGGGTAGTGAGCATAGGTGATTTCTCGAAAGAACTTTGCGGTGGTACACACGTAAAACGCACGGGCGATATTGGTGGCATCAAGATTGTCTACGAGGGCTCAAGTTCTGCAGGTGTACGACGCATGGAAGCCGTAGCCGGCCCGCGCGTGACCGAATTCTTTGAAGAGCAGTTGAGCGCCAAAGACGAAGCACTCGCCAAGGCAGAGCGCGAGAAGAAGGATCTCGAGCACGCACTGAATCACTTGAAAGAACAACTGGCCTATGCGCAGTCTTCCAACTTGAAGGCAGAAGACCTGAAGGGCATGAAGGTTTTGCGGGCCAAGCTTGCAAACATGGATCGCGGGCAGATGCGGATGGTGGCCGATGACTTCCTCAACCGCAACGCCGCTGACGTGATCGTACTTGGCACGACGACAGCTTCAGGGACGGTCGAATTTATCTCGGCCGTGCGCAAAGAGCTGAACCCCAGGATCCACGCTGGCAACATCATCAAGGCGATCAGCGAGATGGTGGGCGGCAAGGGCGGCGGGCGGCCGGATCGTGCCGAAGGCGGCGGCAAGGATGCATCGCAGATTGATGCTGCCTTGGAAAAAGTTGCGGACCTGATCTAGATGCTTGACGCAATCGTAGTTGGCGCAGGGCCCACAGGTCTGGCATGCGGCATTGAGCTGAAGAAGCGGGGGCTCGCGTCCATTCTGATTGAGAAGGGCTGCGTCGTTAAC
>CAZZGS010000712.1:0-1061 GCA_964653845.1 uncultured Bryobacter sp. | reverse complement strand
AACTCGCTCTACAATTACCCGACGAACATGGTGTTCTTCACGACGCCGGAGTTGCTTGAAATAGGCGGCATTCCGATGACGTCGCTCAACGAGAAGCCAACCCGGAATGAGGCGCTGAAATATTACCGGCGAGTCGCAGATCATTACAAGTTGGACATCCATCAATACGAACGCGTAGAGCGTGTGGATGGGGAGGACGGCAATTTCAACGTGATTACCGACAAGGGCGAGTATCGCTGCCGTAAGGTGATCTTCTCGACTGGCTACTATGATCTTCCGAATTACACAGGCGTGCCGGGCGAGCATCTGCCAAAGGTGATTCACTATTACCGCGAAGCACATCCTTACTACAACGCCGATGTGCTGGTGATCGGGGCCAAGAACTCAGCGGCAATTGCTGCGCTCGAGCTTTGGTGGACCGGTGCCAGAGTGACACTGGTGCATCGCGGACCCAGTATCCACAATCACGTCAAATACTGGATCAAGCCGAATATCGAGAACCGGATCAAGAACGGCGAGATCCCTGCTTACTTCAACACTTCGGTAGCAGAGATTCTGGAACGAGAAGTAGTGTTGAACACCCCAGAGGGCCAGATCCGGATCAAGAACGATTTCGTGTTTGCAATGACGGGGTATCACCCGGATTTTGACTTCCTCGAGCGGCACGGTATTCGCCTGAATCCTGAAACGCAGCGGCCTAACCTGCATCCAACTACATATGAAACCGAGCGGCCAGGGATGTATCTGGCCGGCGTGCTCGTTGCCGGTGTTTTCACCAATGAAGTTTTTATCGAGAATGGACGATTTCATGGAGAGAAGATCGCTCAATCGATCGCCGAAGCCTATAGTTGAGGAAATTTAGAAGTGAAGTTGTGGATCGGATTATTTTTGGTGGGTACCTGCTGTGCGCAGGTCTTTGTCGAGGTGCCGGTGGCCGAAGTAGACCCCCGCGCGCGCGGCCTCAAAAAGAAAGCCGAAGAGCCCGGAGCAGCAGCGGAATACTATCTGCAGCGGCGTGCTCTCGACGGCAAGACAGAGCTACCGGCAGACCGGTATTTGCA
>CAZZGS010000711.1:0-3027 GCA_964653845.1 uncultured Bryobacter sp. | reverse complement strand
ACCGCCGGTATGCTGCCCGCGTCAAAAGCAAAGATATGAGCCCATTCCAGCCGCGCCATATCAAACGCCAAACGCGGATTCCTGCCGGCTTCTTCGCGGTGCCCCTCCAGCCACTGCGGCAGTTCAGAGCCGAGATCGCGCAGCGTATGCGATCGCGAGTGACAATCGCTCAAATACAACCGTGCAAGCCGGTCAAAAGTTTTCACTCCGAGCAGCGCCTGCAATCCTGGAAAGTCCTCGCGAAGCGAGTCCATCAGACGCATCCAGTAACTGCGGCTGTAGATCTCAAATCGCTCTAGCGACGTCAGCCGGTCGTTCGGCTTGATGAGCGCGATCGCCTGGCTCCACCCCTCGCACTGCGCATTCATCAGCGCATTTGCCATCGTTCTTTGTATTTCCAGCAACTTCATCGCGACACCGCCACCGGCATATACTGCTCGGCTTTCCGTGCTTCCCGGTGTACCTCTTCGAAAGATGGAATCCGGTCATCCCATTCCAGAAGAGTTGGCCTGGGCCCGCACCGTTCTATTGCCTGTTGATAGAGGCTCCAAACGGGTTCGATCACCGGATGATCGTGCGTGTCCAATATGTACTTCTCAAAGTGCGAATGGCCAGCTACGTGGATCTGCATCACCCGCTCGGGCGCAACCGCCTTCAAGTACTCACAGGCATCGAAATCGTGATTGCGGGAGGATACATAGATATTGTTGACATCAAGCAGAATGCCGCAATCCGCTTGCTCGACCACTTCGTTGAGAAACTCCCATTCCGTCATTTCAGAGACATGAAACTCGGCATAGCTGCTGACATTCTCAACGGCAATCGGCACTTCCAAATAATCCCGGGCTTCCCGGATTTTGCGGGCTGTGAGCTTGGCTGCCTCAAAGCTATAAGGCATCGGAAGCAGGTCATGTGTGTAGCGGCCATCAATACTGCCCCAGCACAAATGATCGGTCAACCACGGTGTTTTCGTTCTGCGCACCAGAGTCTTGAGCCGTTTCAGATGTTCCCGGTTCAGAGGTTCAGCTGAGCCAAAGTACATCGATACTCCGTGCTGAACCACTCTGTACTGTTCAAGAATTCGGTCGAGTGTAGCCAGTGGCCGGCCACCATCCACCATATAGTTCTCCGAAATAATTTCAAACCAGTCCACCACCGGCTTGCGTTCCAGAATGTGATCGAGATGAGGAATACGGAGCCCGACTCCGATCCCATAGTCCGTAAATTGAGGGGTTGGCATGACAATTGGGTCTGCGGGGGATGCCTCACAATGGGCCTCCCCCGTAAAGGTGAGCCTACATCTTTGGCTTGGATCCGTCCGTTGCGCAGCCGCCCTTACCCTTGCATTCATTCTTGCCCCACTCCTTCTTCGATCCTCCGCCTTGACCTTTGCACGAGTTCATACCTTTGCAGGCGTGCTTCTCGATCTTCTTGTCGTCGTCGGAATCCGCCGACAGCCCGGCGCTAAAGGCCGAAGTCTGCTGCGAGGGTTCCTGCGCGCGCACTGTCGTGCCGCCCACCAGCCCGGCCAGTGCCGCCGCGATCACGAATGAGTTCTTGGTAATCTTCATAGGTTTATCTCCTTGGGTTTCGAAAGCAGAGTGCTTTCAAAGAGTGAGTGCGCGCTGGCCTAAAATTCTTACAATCCAACTCGCGATTATCTTCTTGGCTCAAACAACCACTTGCGCTAGATTGAAGATGCCTTCCGATGTCCACCCCGATTTCAGTTGGATCCGACTATCTCGATAAGCTCAGGCGCCGTGAACCGGAGACTTTAAATCAGGCTGTGCGCGACCACGCCCGCCCACTCTCCAGAGCCGCGCGAGCCATGGGCTTCTCGAGTTCAGAGGCGGAGGATCTTTCCCAGGATGTCTTCGTAACATTCCTTGAGCGGCTCGATCAATTCGAAGGAAAATCGCAGTTACGCACCTGGCTCTTCGGCATTCTCCATTTCAAAATGCTCGAACGCAGGCGAGCCTTGGCTCTAGATAGCCGCAACGATACAATCGATGAAATCTTCGAGTCACACTTCGACGCAAACGGAAGTTGGCAGCGGCCTCCCGCAGATCTGGAGCGGCTCCTGATCTCCAAGGAATCGGGTGTAATGATTCAGAATTGTCTGGAAGGATTGACGGCTAACCAGCGCGAGGCCTTTGTGCTCCGGGAGATCGAAGAAATTTGTACAGGTGATATTTGTAAGATTCTCGGCCTTACTGTCACTAACTTTGGGGTGTTGATTCATCGCGCGCGGGCCCGGCTCCGTCACTGCCTCGAAGCGAAAGGCTTGAACAGACCATGATTTCTTGTAGAAATGTCGCAAAACTGTTGATGTCCGATCAACTAGAAGCCCAAGGCTGGTGGAAGCGCATGCAGGTCCGTCTGCATCTGGCAATGTGTAAAATTTGTTCCAAGCTGGAACTGCAGATCCAACAGATGCGTAAGAGTGCAAAGAATATGAGTGAGCAATCCGATGCCGATTCAGATCTCGAAGAGCGCATCCTCCGGCGCCTTTCCGGCCGATAGCTATCTCTGCAAACGCTAACTGCGTTACGATTCACATCAATGGCTGATGTCCTCACTCTCACCGGAGTATCAAAAATCTTCCCCACCCACCGTGCCGTCGATGACGTCCACTTAAGCCTCCCCACAGGCGAATTCCACGCCCTCGTCGGCCCCTCCGGTTGCGGCAAAACCACCACCCTCCGCATGGTCGCCGGCTTTGAAATCCCCACCACCGGCACCGTCCTCCTCGAAGGCCAAAACGTAGCCGACCTCCCACCCTACGAGCGCAACGTCTCCACCGTCTTCCAAAGCTACGCCCTCTTCCCCCACCTCACGGTGCGTCAGAACGTAGAGTTCGGTCTCAGAAGAAAATCAGCCACCAACATCGACGATAAAGTCGCTGAAGTCTTAGACCTCGTCCAGCTCACCGGCAAAGAAGACCGCCTCCCCGCCAAGCTCTCCGGCGGAGAAAAACAACGTGCCGCCCTCGCCCGCTCCCTGGCCCTGGCCCCCGCCGTCCTACTC
>CAZZGS010000710.1:1509-3034 GCA_964653845.1 uncultured Bryobacter sp. | reverse complement strand
CAACAAATTGATTGCCTCGCCGGCATTGAGTCCACGGATCAGATCGATCACCAGACGGCATTTCTGCGGGCTCACGCGGACGTAACGGGCTTCTGCTTTGGCTATCATGATTCAGTCCTATTTGCCTTTTTCGTTGGACTTGGATTTCGCCACGTGACCCTTGAAGGTGCGCGTCGGTGAAAATTCGCCCAGTTTGTGGCCAACCATGTTTTCGGTCACGTAGACCGGAATAAACTTTTTACCGTTGTGGACGGCGAGGGTATGACCGATAAACAAAGGCATGATCGTCGAGCGGCGAGACCAGGTTTTCAAAACCTTTTTCTCGTCCCGGCTATTCATTGCCTCGAGTTTCACGATCAGGTGTTCGTCGGCGAACGGTCCTTTTTTGAGTGAACGGCCCATATTATCTTCTTACCTGTTCCCTAGCTCTTCTGCTTCCGTTTGACAATCATCTTGTCGGTACGCTTGTTGTTGCGGGTCTTGAAACCACGCGTAGGCTGACCCCAAGGCGTAACCGGGTGACGACCACCGGACGTACGACCCTCACCACCACCGTGCGGGTGGTCAACCGGGTTCATTGTGACGCCACGGTTATGAGGACGCTTGCCAACCCAGCGGCTGCGACCAGCCTTGCCGAGCGTTTGATTTTCGTGATCGAGATTACCGACCTGGCCGATCGTGGCGTAGCAATCGATCAGAACCTTGCGTACTTCGCCGCTAGGCAGCTTGAGCAGGCAATATTCGGTTTCCTTAGACACAACCTGGGCCTGAGCGCCGGCGCTGCGTGCCATCTGAGCACCCTTGCCAGGACGCAGTTCAATGTTGTGAACGATCGTACCGGCCGGGATGTTCTTGAGCGGAAGTGCGTTGCCAACCAGAATGTCGGCTCCGGGCCCACTCATGATCTTTGCGCCAACCTTAAGGCCAACGGGGGAAACGATGTAACGCTTCTCGCCATCGACATAGTTGAGCAAAGCAATACGAGCCGAGCGATTCGGATCGTATTCAACAGAGGCGACCGTAGCTGGAATGCCAGCCTTGTCTCGCTTGAAGTCGATCTCACGATAAGAGGTCTTGTTGCCACCGCCTCGGAAGCGCATGGTCGTGCGGCCCGTTGAATTACGGCCACCTGACTTCGCCTTACCGCTGGTGAGACTTTTCTCCGGCGTCTGCTTGGTGATGTCCTCACGCGTAACTACCGTACGGAAGCGGCGCGAGGGAGTAAACGGACGATAACTTTTAATCGGCATTAGACGACCTCGGAGTATTCAGGGACCTTCTGGTCCTTCTTGAGTTTCACGTAGGCCTTCTTCCAATTCGACCCGTAGCCGGCGAATTTGCCACGACGGCGAAGCTTGCCTTCGTTGATGACGGTACGAACTTCTTCCACTTTGACTTTGAAGATCTTCTCGACGGCCTGCTTGATCTGGGTCTTGGTGGCGGCAGTCTTCACTTCAAAGCAAAGCGTGCGTTCGCCGTCCTTCTTCATGACACCTTTTTCGGTGACAATCGGACGCGTAATCAC
>CAZZGS010000710.1:0-1499 GCA_964653845.1 uncultured Bryobacter sp. | reverse complement strand
ATTTACTTCAGCGCCTCCGACAATTTCTCGGCAGCCGACTTACTCACCAAAACATCTTTGTACTTCAGGATGTCGTAAGTGGTGACATTTTTGGTGCTCACCAGCTTGACTCCAGGGATGTTGCGCGAGCCCAGCGTCAGGTTGCGGTTTTCGGCGTTCTCGACGAGAAGAACAGTCTTCTCAACGTTCAACTTACCGAGGGCACCGGCAAAATTCCTGGTCTTGGCATCGGCCAGAGTGAAGCCTTCAACAATGCGCAATTCACCATCACGCAGCTTTGCGGTCAACGCCGAGCGCAGAGCGCCAAGGATCATTTTCTTGTTAAGACGGTAGCTGTAGTCACGGGGCTGCGGACCGTGCGTCGTGCCGCCGTGGCGCCATAGTGGCGACCGGATGCTGCCCATGCGGGCGCGGCCGGTACCCTTTTGCTTCCACAACTTCTTGCCGCTACCAGCCACTTCGTGACGAGTCTTGGTTGAAGCCAAGCCCTTGCGCTGTCCAGCCATGTAGTGGCGGACCGACTCATAGAGCAGGTGCTCGTTCACATCGGCACCGAATACTTCGGCGGCGAGATCGAGCGAACCGACTACTTCGTTCTCGAGATTAATTACGTCTACGGTAGGCATCGTATTAGCCCCTCGCCTTTGTACGGCGGATCATGACGTAAGAGCCGTTTGCTCCAGGGAGCGCGCCCTTCACCATGATCACGTTCTCTTCCGCATCAACCTCGATGATTTCGAGATTGCGTACGGTCACCTGATCAGTACCCATGTGGCCGCCCATACGCATGCCTGGGAAGACACGCGAGGGGAAGCTCGACGCACCGATCGAACCAGGGGCACGATGGAACATCGAACCGTGGCCACCAGGACCGCCGCGGAAACCGTGGCGTTTGACCACACCCTGAAAACCACGGCCCTTTGAGATACCGATTACATCTATGATCTCCTTGGGCTTGAAGTCTTCAGCGGTGATCTTATCGCCAGCCTTGAAGTCGCCGTTGCCGCGGTTCAATTTGAACTCGCGACTATAGCGGACCCCGTCGGCGCCAGCCTTCTTCAGGTGGCCCGTCTCAGGCTTGTTGATCCTGGCCGGTTTGACGTATTCCATCAGCCCAAGCTGAATGGCGTCATACCCGTCAGTAGCAGGCGTCTTACGCTGTGTGACTACGCAGGGTCCGGCCTTCACCAATGTGACAGGCACCACCTGCCCATCGGCGCGGAAGATCTGCGTCATGCCGATTTTTTTACCTAAAATTCCTGGGCTCATTGCCAACCTCTCCAGGTTCTAACCACGAAGGTCAAACTGCGGATTCCTAAAAACTTGTTCTACTTCTTGCCGAAAGCTTTAATTTCGACGTCCACGCCGGCCGGCAGGTCGAGCTTCATCAGCGCGTCTACCGTGTCTTGCGTCGGCTCGAGGATATCGAGCAATCGCTTGTGCGTGCGAATTTCAAATTGCTCCCGCGACTTCTTGTCTACGTGCGGTGAGCGGTTCAC
>CAZZGS010000709.1:0-3036 GCA_964653845.1 uncultured Bryobacter sp. | reverse complement strand
GGGCTGTTTGGTGTCAGTCGTTTGAGCAAGCAGTACTCCCGATATCAGGAATGCGCTTGCTAACCATTTGGTAAGTCGCATAATGTTCCTATTACTTTATCAAGGCCGCGAGGGCCTGATTCCGTTCAAGCCGTCTTCGGCGGCCTTACGGGAGGCGGGGGATGCGCCTTTGGTAGCGATAGCGGCTTCAAAATGCTTTTTTGCCGCATCGTTATCCTGGGCGAGATCAAGCAGGCGGCCGGCAAATACATGAGCCCAGGCGGTGACCTGGGGTTCAGCGCCTTCCGCGATGGTTTTCTCAAAAAGGTCTACGGCAAGTTGGGGGTCTCGATTCAAGGCAGCAATACGCGCCATGCCGTAGTAGGCGCGGCCTTTGAGCGGGCGGGCGTTCGTTTCTTCCAGGGCACGCCGAAACAGAACGCTTGCCTGTGTGTAATTCTTCTGCCCGTAGACGACTTCTGCATCTTCGAGAGTCTTCTCTGCCGGGCTCACTTCCACAATTGGCTGTGGTGCCACCTTGGCCTTGCGCTCCCGCGGGGCCGAGGCGAAAGTTACTGCATCGAGCCGAGCCGTTTCTTTCTTGAGGTCAATCCCTTTCACCAGAATCGGCAGGTAAAACCGCATCGACTGCTCCTGCTTCTCGTAATCGGCCATGGCCTCGGCAAAATACGGCGTGAGGATGAAGCCATCCTTGAGCGCCAGATCGACAGCGGCCTGACGCTGGCGGGCAGGCAGCATCCGCGCATCGATCGCTCTAACGAGGCTGGCAACGCTAAGAGAAAGAAAGTCCTTCTTGTATTGCTCGTCGAGCGCAGGCGCGCCCTGTGCAAAATCGACCAGGCTTCTCTTGGCTTCGATATCCGCTATGTGACGCATCGCTATTGGTTCGATCTGAAAGCGCATGTAGGCGGTCTTGATGTATTCAATCTGTGGCTCGGGTGAAGAGGTCAAAACAATGAAGAGGTCGTTGCCATAGCTGCGCATGTGAATCTGATTCGGGGCAGCCAGAACGTCGAGATAGACGAAGAAGTTGCCCTTGACGCCATTGTTGCGGGGGTTGCGAAGGTATCCATCGATTTGCTGCAGGGCAAGCGTAACCGGTGCGTGATATGGCTCGAGGCTACGATCAAGCGCAGCCTGATTGCCAGCCATCAATTCGCCGAGCTTTGTCTCCCGGTAGAAGCGAGTCAGGATTTTTTCAAATCCGTCAAGTTCCTGCACGTCCGGTGGCAAATCGGACAGCCGCATGCGATAGCGAAAGTCAGGGCCGTCCTCGGCGTTGTAAAGCTCCAGACAGAGGGCGAAGGAGATGTACTGGCTCAGGTCTCGAGTTGGGTCAGATTTACGATGGGACGCGTAAAATTCTTTGACTTGATCCAGCACCTTGGGCTTGGCCGATTCGGCCCATTTACGAATCTGGGCACGGATGGGGGAATTGGCATTGCTCGCAAGATCGGCGTCGTAGCCGGCTGCATTGATCGCTGCCATGGTTACGAACAGGCTGGGGTTGACCTCCATCGAGGACTGCTGGGCAAAGCTGGTAAAAACCGAAAAAAGAAATGGAAGAAGCAGACGTTTCAAACTTAAAGTTTACCTCTCTGGCAGAATGGACAAAGCTATGTCGCGCGTATTGATGATTTCAAGCGAAGCCGCCCCTTTCGCTAAAACAGGGGGGCTGGCAGATGTTTTGGGTGCTTTGCCACCTGAACTGAATGCACTGGGAGATGAGTGTGCCGTCGTTTTGCCTCGCTATGGATCAATAGACGTCTCTGCCACCGAGAAGGTTTACTCTGGTTTGCGAGTTTATCTGGGCGGAGGCTTCTATGAATGCGACATCTACAAGAAGGTCGTCAGAGGGACGCAATTTTTCTTCGTCGAACACCTGGGGCTCTACGGTCGTGACGGGTTCTATGGGGACCAGTTCGGCGACTACGCTGATAATCACATTCGCTTTGCGCTCCTGTGCAGCGCCGCTCTGGGCATTGCCCGGTACCTCTTTCCCACACAGATCTTCCATTGCCATGATTGGCAGACTGGGCTTCTCCCGCTCTTTCTCAAAAATTTCGTTACTGGCGACCCAGCCTTTTACGGGGCAAAAACGGTCTTCACGATTCACAATCTGGGGTACCAGGGCTTAATGCCTCGAAGCAAACTCTGGGAGGCTGGGATTGAGGATCGTTTCTTTCGAAGCGATTTGATTGAATTCAACGGTGCGGCGAGCCTTCTGAAATCCGGCATCGTTTTTGCCGATGCACTCACAACGGTGAGTCCAAGATACGCCGAAGAGATTCAGACACCTGAGTTAGGCTTTGGCATGGATGGCTTGCTACGGGCGCGTCGAGGTGTCCTGAGGGGACTGTTGAACGGCTGTGACTACCAGGAATGGGATCCCCGAACCGACCCACACATCGCTGTGAATTACGACTCTACCAACCTTGGCGGCAAACTTGCCTGCAAGCAGAGCCTGCTCGATGAGTTTGGAATGGGCCGGCGGATTTCCCGGCCATTGATTGGCATTGTGTCGCGTCTGGCTCACCAGAAGGGCTTCGACCTCGTCGGTAGCGTACTCGATGAAATGCTGGGTTGGCGCGATGCCACCTTGATCGTATTGGGGGCTGGCGACAAAGATACCGAGAACCTCTTCGCAGGATACGCCCAAAAGTATCCGGATCGAATGGTCTTCTGGCACGGCTTCAACAACAAGATGGCCCATCGAATCGAGGCTGGTTCTGACCTTTTTCTGATGCCTTCGCGCTACGAACCCTGTGGCCTCAACCAGATGTATAGTCTGCGTTACGGTACTTTACCGGTAGTACGCGCCACAGGGGGGCTCGATGATACGATTGATGCAGAGACGGGATTCAAGTTCTGGCGTTTTGATAGCTGGGATTTGGCTGAATGCCTGCGTCATGCGCTCGCGGTTTTCGCCGACTCTCCCCGCTTTCAAAAGATGCAAGAAACTGCCATGGGAAGGGATTATTCCTGGGCACAATCGGCGCGAGGCTACTCGGCGCTATATAGAGAATTGTTGAGCCG
>CAZZGS010000708.1:0-3044 GCA_964653845.1 uncultured Bryobacter sp. | reverse complement strand
CACTGTCAGTGATGGACAAGGTGGATTCGACAGTGAGAAGTTCACCGTCACAGTGAACTGAACTGCAGGATTCGTCTTGCGCTTTGACGACTGGTGACCGTATAACGTGAAGCACCAGTCGGATTCAATATCGGCGTCAGAATGTGTCGATAACTTAGATTCTGTCAATGCCGATCGATGTGGGCTAAATATCGCCTTGGGAATTGTCGATTTTCATATCAAGCCGATCGTTCCATCCCAGATACAAAGACGAATCCATTGAATCAAGCAGCAAATCCATCTGAGGCACCCGCACCCACTCACGTCAACGAAGGCCCCGTTGGCGTGATTATTCAGCCGTCCTACATTCCCTGGCGTGGCTACTTTCACATGATTCAGCGTGCGGATGTCTTCGTGTTCTACGATGACGTCCAATATGACAAGCGAGGCTGGCGCAACCGCAACAAAATCAAGACGCCGCAGGGTGCGCAGTGGCTGACGATCCCGGTCCATAACAAGGGCGCTCAGTCCGAGGACCTGCCGATCAATGAAATCGAAATCAACTGGGACGCGCCCTGGAATAAGAAGCAATGGGCCACCATCAAACAGAACTATCAAAAGGCCCCTTTTTTTGCGAAGTATGCACCGCTAGTCGAATCACTCTTTGAACGTCACGACCAACTGCTGGCAGACCTGACCATCGAATCGACGATCCTTCTGGCGAAGGAACTAGGCATCAATGACACTCAGTTTGTGCGATCTTCCTCGCTGGAGATGGCGGGTCAGAAGACTGAGCGCCTAATCTCGGTTCTGCAGAAAGTCGGAGCCAAACACTATATTTCCGGTCCTTCCGCACGCGACTACATGCAGCCGGAGCTGTTTGAAGAAGCGGGCATCACCTTTGAATACCAAGTTTACGATTATCCTGAATATGCTCAGCGGTATCCGCCTTTCGATGGTCAGGTTTCCATTCTGGACCTGCTCTTCAATGAGGGGCCGCAGGCGTCTGATTTCATATGGAAAAGCTCCCGCCCATAAAAATTCCGTTCAACAAGCCTGGGTTTGTGGGCAGTGAACATGATCTGCTGCTGGAGGCGCTGTCGCGTGGACATATCTCCGGCGACGGCCACTTCACAAAGCAGTGCCATGAACTGCTCGAACGAATCGTTGGCGTTCGCAAAGCCCTGCTAACCACCAGTTGCACGCATGCGCTGGAGATCGCAGCCATCCTGCTGAATCTCAAGCCTGGCGATGAAGTGATTGCGCCGTCATTCACCTTCGTCTCAACGGTCAATGCGTTTGTATTGCATGGTGCGACCATTCGCTTTGCCGACATCGACTCCGACACGCTGAATATGGATCCGGATCATGTCGAGCGTCTGATCACGCCGCAAACGCGGGCCATCGTTCCGGTGCATTATGCAGGCATTCCATGCGACATGCCGCGCCTGCTGCGCATTGCTGAGAAGCACAACCTCACCGTCATCGAAGACGCTGCACACGCTTTCATGGGCAAGTCTCATGACAAAGCCTTGGGTAGCTTTGGGGCCATGGCGACATTAAGCTTTCACGAGACGAAAAACTTTTCGTGTGGCGAAGGCGGCGCGCTGCTGATCAATGATGAAAAACTCATCGAGCGTGCAGAGATCATTCGCGAAAAAGGCACGAACAGGTCTCGCTTTTTCCGGGGACAGGTTGATAAATACACTTGGGTTGATCTGGGATCCAGTTATCTGCCATCAGACATTCTCGCTGCACTGCTCTACGCTCAGCTCATGGCCCGAGAACAGATTCAGAATGCTCGAAAAGGTATTTGGGAGTTCTACCACTCGCATCTGCGCGATTGGGCTCAGAAGCATGGCGTGCGCCAGCCAGTGGTTCCCGAGCATTGCGAACAGCCCTATCACCTGTACTACCTGCTGCTCCCCACCTTGGAGGCCCGGCAGGCATTTATCACACATTTGCGGCATCGTGGAATTCTGAGCGTGTTTCACTACGTGCCGTTGCACAACTCTCCCATGGGTCTAAAACTGGGCGGGCACGAAGGCGACTGTCCGGTAACTGAGCGTGCCAGCGATCGTCTGGTCAGACTGCCGTTATTCAAAGACCTGACGCCTCAAAACCTTGAGGAGATCGTCGCCGCCGTCCTCGATTTCACGCCATAACTGGTGTGAATCGTAATGAAGCCGGATACTGAATGATGATAGAAATAGCCTCCTTCAACTTGCACTAACGTGTTGTCGATGTATATATCAGCGTCAACTCACCCCTCTGTTCTGAGTGTGAGAAGCGATCTTAGGTACCGAAACTTTCGTATGGGTGTTATCCCCTAAACCGCAATGAGCAATTGCAAAGTGTCCAACTCTCCACGCGCCAATCCGACCCAGACAATGCCCACGAACGACGAGATTGAAATCTCAGCCGTCGTGCCTGTCTATCGTGGTGCCAAAACGATCGAAGAGTTATGTCGCAGGCTGGTGAGTTGCTTCGAAGTTGCTGGCCGCTCGTTTGAAATTATTCTGGTCGACGATGGCAGCAAGGATGAAAGCTGGGAGGTGATTCAACGGGTCGCCAGCAAAGAACCCCGGGTGCTGGGCATCCGGCTCACAAGGAACTTCGGGCAACACAACGCAACGCTCTGCGGCTTTCGTCACGAACGAGGCGAGTTGATCGCAACGCTTGACGAAGATCTTCAGAATCCACCTGAACAGATCGAGCGGATGATTCAAACCCTCCGCGAGAAGGATGCGGATCTGGTTTATGGAATTCCCGAAAAACGAAAGCATTCATGGTGGCGCCGCCTGGGATCGCGAATGATCATGCTGGTACCACGCATGGTCATGAAGATTGACTTCGACATCGCTGCGTTTCGTCTGGTCAAGGCTTCGATCGCCAAGGAAGTTGCCAAGGCTGACCGACACGACATCATCATCGATATCTACTTTGCCTGGCTGACCGAACGCATCGTCGCGCGGGAAGTCAAACATGACAAAGATCAAGATGATCGGCACAGCAGCTACACCATGTGGAAGCTGATCCGCGTTCTGTTCAATATGCTCTGCAAC
>CAZZGS010000707.1:0-3045 GCA_964653845.1 uncultured Bryobacter sp. | reverse complement strand
TTGGCGCGTTACGTCAGGGTTTGCCTGCGGCTTATTCTGCTCCAGCCTTGCAGAAGATCTTTGCTCCTTCGGATCGGCCTGAGAATAATCTGGTCTGGCCGCAAGAAGAGGGCAAGGGGTTTGCCTCGTCGATTGAGCCGATTCATGCTTCTATCCCCAAGATTTGCGCCGAAGATCCAGTGCTTTATGCATGGTTTGCGTGGATGGAAGTGTTCCGGTTGCGGCGGCCGCGGCTGGTTCATGAAGGGCGGCGATGGATGGAAGCTGCGCTCGATATTGAGCAGGCGGCATGAGCAAGGATCTTTCCTTTCTAACTAATTCGATTCCCCATTTGCAGCCCTTGCTTGATGAAGTGCTCTTTATAGGGGGGGCTATTGTCCCGCTTTACATTACCGATCCGGCGCTGCTGTATGTTCGGCATACGCTTGATATCGATATTCTGACGGCGGCTACCGGCTATCAGGCGACGGTTGACAAGTTGCTGGGATTGGGTTTTCGGCATGATATCGAGGGACCGATTTGCCGATTTCTCAAGGGGAATCTTACCGTCGATCTGATGACTCCCGATGAGTCGGTGCTGGGTTTTTCCAATATTTACTATAGGGAAGCTCTTGAATCTCCCCAATTGTTTGAAATGCCCAATGGTTTGTCGATTCGCATCCCTACTCCTCCGCTGATGCTGGCTACGAAGATTGCCGCTTACGAATTGAGAGGCAAATCTGATCCGGCGGTGAGTAAGGATCTGGATGATATCGTGACGCTGGTGGACGGGCGGGCGGAGTTGATCGAGGAAATTGCGGTAGTTCGGATTGAACTGAGGCAATTCATCGGAGCAGGGCTGCGTGGGATCGCCACGCACAAGATCGCCCGGTTCATCCTGCCGGGGCTGTTTTTAGGGCCGGATGCCGAAGCCAGACACGACCGGCTACATCGCCGCATCTTGACAATAGCCAAAGGACTAGATTAGAGTTTCACCCAACGGGGTGATTTATGATTGACACGGTACCGCGTCTACGGGGGCGCATAGCGGTGTGGACTGCACTCGTGTGTTTGTCCTGCACACTGCCCTATTGGCGGGCGCTGACGCTGCCTGCGATTTCAGACACCTATCTTCAGGTGTGGTTGGGGAAAAAATACCTCAGCCCTGACACTTGGCCCGAACTGGCTGCAGATGCGTTGTATCGCTGCCGGGCGACTTCCATCTGGCTGACTGGGGCTACCGAGGCTCTCTTCGGGTCGAACCCGATCATGTTCGAGGCAGAGAGTATCTTGCTGCATATTCTGAATGTGGCGTTGATCGTCAGTTTTGGGCAATTTTCGAAGATCGGATACCGGATTACGATCCCGGCAGCACTGTTTTGGGGTTTCAACGAGCGTCACCATGAAGCGGTGATTTGGTACGCGGCACTGCCGGAACAACTCGTGTTCAGTTTTGTGTTGCTTACCCTATTTGCCTGGCTCAAGTGGTGGCAGCATGACAAGCCCTTGTACTACGCTGCAAGTTTTGGAGCATTTCTACTTGCCTTGCTGAGTAAAGAGTCCGGGGTGGTTGCCTGCGCTTTGCTGGCAGTGCCTTTGGTGTACGAGCCACGGCGCTGGCGGCGGGCGCTTCGTGGGGCGATTCCGTTTTTGGCCCTTTCGACTATATATTTTGCATTTAACATTGGCGCACGGGATCAACATCTGCATTGGAATGACGGCACTTTCAAATTTGGCTGGCATTTTCTTCCGGTGATGTTCAATTCCACAACGCGGCTCTTTTCTGTTTGGGGTTTTGCCGCGCTTGCGGTGCTGATTTACTTTCGCAGATCGCTTGACTGGAGGCTGCCAGGGATTGCTTTGCTGTGGATCCCGATCGCTCTGGCACCGTATTCGTTTGTGGCCTACCAGCCGCGGGTGCCGAGCCGGCATGTTTATCTTGCGAGTTTGGGGGTGGCGATTTTGCTGGCGTTGGCTTATCAGTTCCTCTTAGTGCGGCGCCGGGTGGCAATCGGCCTGGTCTTGGCTTATATGGTGTTCAATACCAGCTATATCTGGTTCTACAAGCATGATCAGTTTGTTGAGCGTGGGGAGGTGACCGAGCACCTCATTCGTGATGCCAAGTTGATCACTGCGGAGCATAGTCAGGGGCCGTTGCAGGTTTCCTGTTTTCCGCTTTCTCCAGAAATCGCCTCTATCGCGCTTGCGAAGCATCTGGGTTTAGATGAGTCTCAGATTGCAGTTGAGCGTAGCCGTGATTCCAGTTGTGGCCCTTCGCGAGTGGACTTGATTCTGGATTAGCTATTATGGTTGCAAGCCAAGGGGCGCCCCGCCCAGCGCAAGTTGATAGGGGCTGAGACACTCGAAACGAAAAAGGCAGAGAGTCCCTTTGAACCTGATCCGGGTCATTCCGGCGTAGGAATCGGCATTCCCGTCTGTCCTTCGTCCTTTCCCCGGGTCTCCATACCAGGAGAATCCGCATGTCGACAACACTCAGTACTTTCAGCTACCCCAACTCAACCAAGATCCACCTCAGTGGCCTTCAGCACCCCGACCTCAAGATTGCAATGCGCGAGGTGGCGCTCGATGCCTCGGCCAAAGAAGCTCCACTCAAGATCTATGACACCTCGGGCCCTTGGTCTGACCCGAACTACGATCCGAATCAGCCATTACCTGCCTTGCGCCAGGCCTGGATTGACGCACGTCAGCCGATCGACGGTGCGGTGACACAGCTTGCCTACGCCAAGGCTGGCGTCATTACTCGTGAGATGGAATACATCGCAATTCGTGAATCGCATGGCCGCCCGAACTCGATCACTCCCGAATTTGTGCGTTCTGAAGTAGCTGTGGGCCGAGCGATCATTCCTGCCAATATCCGCCACCCGGAGTCTGAGCCGATGATCATCGGCCGCAACTTTCTGACCAAGATTAATTCCAATATCGGTAACTCGATTGTGACCTCGTCGATTGACGAAGAAGTAGAGAAGTTGCTGTGGTCGATCCGCTGGGGCGCCGACACCGTGATGGATCTCTCGACCGGGGAACAGATTCACGAGACTCGCGAGG
>CAZZGS010000706.1:0-3046 GCA_964653845.1 uncultured Bryobacter sp. | reverse complement strand
ATTGCCGGGGAAGGGCTGGCGGGTCAGTGGATCATAGATCGGAATCAGGACGCCACCGGCATTGCGTAGTTGAGAGAAATCACCAGTTCGGAACTCCGCAGTAGGGACGGTGAAGCGGGTATTCACACCGGCACCGCGAAACTTGTACCAGTCAAAAGCGACATTGAAGAAAGTCCGATTCTTTCCCGAGTAGAGCTTGGGAATCGAGAGGGGCCCTCCGAGCGTAAACCCAAATTCATTCTGTTTATTGATACCAACGGTTGGCGCGAAGAACCCGCGCGCGTCAAAAACGGTGTTACGCACATAGTCAAAAGCATTTCCATGGTAAGCGTTAGTGCCTTGCGCCATGTGAAAGTTTTTGACTCCCTGGCCTCGGCCATACTGAGCGGAAAACACGGAAGTGAGAACCTTGAACTCGTCGACGGACTCGTACGGAGGATTGATATTGGTCTGGAATCCATTGGTTTCGAACGAGGCCATGGGGACTCCGTCGAAGAGCACTTCGCTATTGAAGTCGACTCCTCCGTTGATTCGGCTCGAGAACCCATCGCCCTGTACACCGGGGACAAGAAACACGAAGGCATCGATTTGCCGCCGGCCATTTACTACCAGAGGAAGTTCTTTAACTGCTTTCGCTGAGATTGAAGTGGCAATTTCCACGTTGGCATTGTTGATTTCTACCGCCTCCGCAGAAACTGAAATCGATTCGGCTGAATTTCCCACGCTCAGCGCTACATCCACCACAGCCACGCCGCTGAAAGCAAGCCTGGCATTTTCGGTAACACTGGCCTTGAAGCCGGGTTTCTCCACTGTGATACGGTAGATGCCGGGGGCCAAGGAACTAATGGAATATAAGCCGTTGGCATTCGTCGTGGCCTTCAGCATGGCATTGGTTTCCACGTTCACAGCCTGGATGCTGGCATCGGCGATTAAGCTGCCGGAGGCGTCGGTCACCACTCCTGAAATCGTTCCAGTATTGGTTTGCGCGTGAACTGCAATCGCAAGGAAGGCCAATACTCCTAGTCTCATCACGAAGTTTCTATTTATGCCACACATTGACCCACGCTCCTGTATTGAGGTACAGCTCAGCCGTACCTTCACTGAAGATTATCCTGAGACCGTTTGCCCACGCAATGCGAATTGTTTATAGAATTGCAGCAATGATTGTCCGAATTCACTAATGGAGAATCTATCATGACGACTGAGGCCGAGACCCTTCGGGTATCTCTAATTTATGACGCAACCAAGTCCTATGACGTTTGCGTCGCTACGGGTGTCGCTTCCTATTTCGAACAGGGCGCAAATTGGGATGTAATTATAGTTGGCAAGGAGCACTTGTACGAACCTGGGTCGGGCAACTGCCCTGCGTCGGAGTTGGATGGAGTGATTGCCAATTTCGACATCACAAACCTTTTCCAATCGATTTGCAGATCCAGAGTCCCAGCCATTGGATTCGGGAGCGGCTATGGGGACTACGACTCGGCTTCAGGGATTCCCTACTTCTTTACGAATAACTCGGCGATCGCCCGGATGGCTGTCGACCTCTTACTGAACCGCGGAATCCAGAATTTCGCCTATTTCGGATACTGCCCCACCGACATTAATGGTTGGAGCGAAGAGCGAGAGTCGGAGTTCTCGCAATACGTACACTCCAAAGGTCTAGAATGCCGAAGTCTGCGTGAGCCGAATCGAAACCGGGCGAAGCCTGCCGATACCGGCAAGAGCCTGGGCCAATGGTTGCTCTCACTCCCCAAGCCATTGGGCCTAATGGCAGCAAACGATAGCTTGGCGAGAGAAGTGATACAGGCGTGCCACGTTTGCGGGATCCAGGTTCCAGAAGAAGTATCGGTGATCGGAGTCGACAACGATGAGTCGCTGTACCGTTTTTGCCACCCACTTTTGACGAGCATAGAACAGGGAGCGCATCGGTTAGGCTATGAAGCGGCGCAATTACTCGATTCAATGATGGGTGGTAAGTCGCCTGGCACGTCTCGATACATAATCGACCCGGTAGGAGTCTTTGAACGGGGATCGACAATCGCGGCTCCAAGCATCGATTCGCTTGTCGAGCAGGCCATGCGATATATCCGTGCGCATGCGTGTGAAGGGATAAAAGTGCCCGACGTGGTGGCAGCTACCAAGACTTCGCGCTCCCGCCTGGAGTCGCATTTCAAAGCGGAGAGCGGGCAGACCTTGCACGATGCGATCCAGAATGAGCAATTAGCAAAGGTGAAAATCCTTATTACCGAAAGTACGCTTTCACTCAAAGAGATTGCTGCCGCTACGGGTATTAAGTCGGTTCAGCACATGGGTTCTCTGTTTCGCGAGGCGTTCGGAATGCCGCCCGCCGCTTTCCGGCGCAAGGTGAAAGATGAATTCCGGGAACTGGGCAGCGAGGCGCGCCTTTTTTCGCGAATTGGTTAGTCACTTCTCAGATTCGAGGCGTTTGGCGTAGCGGGACAGCCGAGTGCCGGGATAAACCGGCAGGTGGTAGGGGACGAAAGAGTTCTGAAGGAAGGGAGAAGTGACTCCATTCTGACCTCTCTGACCTCGAGTCTTGTACGTCCCTCTTGAGGTGAGGGTTGAAGCGTAGATAGAGGCGGTGGTGAGCTGGGTATCGAGCTTCGAAAATAAAGAACCGGGTGCCGGCCCTGATTCCTTAGTACTTTCCGTCCCTGAAGTGATCTTCGATTGGCATTGAGATGACCGAGCACTCAACCCAAAGGACCCTCCACAAGTATGTGCTGGAGGTCCCGGCTTCCATGCACGACGCGAACAAAGTCTATCCACCCCTCTAATGGATTTGTCGACAGCCTGCGAGTCTGTCGGAAATAGATTTTGGCTAAAGTAGAATCAATAACTTACAGGTAATGGGTGGGATGAAAATCCTCGTATGTTGTTGATGCTGCGTAGCGGATTTTCTATTCCCGACAGACTCCCGACGCGTCCCTATGCATTTCATTGGCGTTTTTGACGATTTTCTCGAAGATTGCCGCCAACCGGACAAAATGAGTCTCTTCCTCTCAGCTATGCTGTTAAGCGGCCA
>CAZZGS010000705.1:0-3048 GCA_964653845.1 uncultured Bryobacter sp. | reverse complement strand
CCCAACTTCCTGGGTTGAATGTCTCCTTTTCTTTTTTATCAAGAGGAATAAAGTCTGACGTATACGCATACCTCTTAGGCTTTGGAAAAATACAGACAAGAAGCATCGCCGATAATGCAGCCCAAATGATTAGCTTCGGAAGATAGTTCATGCGCATTGAATTCTATCGCAATGTTTGAATCTCGACCTATTCACAAATTTCGAGAGCGAGACCAGGGCGTGTCCACCAATCTACATCGCGTCGACAGCAGCTTATTTGACCGATACCATCAAATGCCGTGGCCTCGACAACACGAGAGGCAATTTCGAAAAATGTCCTGCAGCAAGAAAATTTGAGACGAAGATACGCGAGGCGTGTAGAAAGTCGAGCGATTCAGGTTTTGCTGGATATGGCCTGAGCAGTTGAACATACTTTGATTCCGAACGCTAATCCTCCAACTTCTGGGTAATGCACATTTCGTAGCCAGTTCCACCAACGCCCAAAACTTCGAGGTCGCCGACTATCGAGGTTTTGATTTGCCACCTTGATGAGCCTCAACAAGTTAAAATAAAAGGGATGTTAAAACTACTCATCATCGATAACAATGTGCCTGAAAAGATACTGACTTCAGAGATCAGTGAACAATTCGAAGAGAAAGTTTCGGGATATAAACGTGTTCTAACACCCTATATTCTGGCGGAAGCTTGCCACGGACTTACCACGAGCGGGAAAGAGGAATACTTTCTAAGGGATCAGTCGAAGATCAGGCTGCTAGGTGGAAATTCTGGATACGAGGCGATAACATTTCCATTCAACTACGCTGTTAAACAAGTCTGTGGAGTTGTGACTGATAGAGAACTTCCAATAGACAATGTTCGAGTTAATGAGTGGTACAAAATTGCAATCAGCGCTACATCGCTGGCTCAGATCACCCGAGGGGAGGTACCATACACAATAGCAGGCCAAGCCAAGAGAGACGGCATAAAATCAGAAGTAATTCAGAAGGTATTAGCACTTGAAAAAAGTACCTTCAAAGAAATGCACCATGCTTCAAGGGACGAGATACCGGTTCCCCCTATTGCCGAGTGGATATCGGCATTAGCAAGCAATGCCTCGATCAAGTTGTCGAACGACAATGTTGAAAAATTGGTTGACGCAATGTCGCTATCATACGCTCTGTTTTCCCATTACATGAAACCAACAGGTAAATTGAGAGCGGATGGTGCATGGGCCGATTACCAATATTTGATGTACTTATGTGATCCAAACGTCTTTTTCTTGACTGGCGACAAGAATATCAAAAAGGATTGTCTTGCTTCCAATTATCCACAATCTAATAATACTTTGGGCCAAATTCTGGAACTAGACACATTCATTCGCTAAGGACCTATCAATCGTTCAGGCAAAGGAGTCGCAGAGGTGTCAGCCTGAGAAGCAAAGGAGTCAGCCTGATCCGTCCCAACACCATTTGTCGGTTTTCCTCAACGTTTTCGCTACTTTCTACACCGCAAAATCGGTTCTATAGCCTTTGCGCCTCTGCCTTCAATCACGCAATCAGTCGCCAAAACACACTAAATCAACAACTTAGACCAAAATCTGACATTTGGAATAACGGCCTGGATTTTGTAAATTTCAGCCTGTGACGGGTAGACCCGTCCCAACGCCATCCGTCAAAACTCCTTCGATGGAGAAACCCGAAATCCGATACCCCGCATCTTGTCGAGAACTTCCACAGGCCTTGCAACCAAGCCGAGCCGGTGCACTTCCAGAAGGATGCCGATCACACCAATCACGACCAATCCTAGCGAGGCGACGGCTCTTCTACCAAGGCGCTCATCGATCCCTACATTTTTCGAATTGCATTCCAAAGCAAGCTGGATCGCCTCTTTCTCCCCCGGAGCCAAGGCATTCAGCGCGTCCGGTGTACATCGACTATCTTGAGCCAGCTTGGCGGAGCGGATATCCAGTTGCGAACTTCAGTGAGCCCGAAGGGATATCTGCTTCCGCAGCCACCGCCGGTGGAATCCACACTGCCCAAAATACATCGTGAATAAGTCTGGCCGCTCCAACAGCTTTGTGGTACCGAAGTGGCGAAGTATTGGAAACGATCACGACCCCGGAGAGCGCTCCAAGATCTTCTTGAGTGCTTCGCTCTCACGTTGCAATTCCGACGGGTCGTAGTCAATTAAGTCCACGTGCTTTGCGAGAAAGTCTTCCGTCTGGACACGGCTCAAGCCAAGTAACTTCCCAACTTGGACTTGACTTAGCAGTTCATGCCGGTTTCAGTCCACCGCCAACGTCTCTATCGCACGGTGCGACAGATCGCCGTCAGGCGCGAGACCCACCGCCAAGTCGTCGGGAATTTCAATCGAGACGGTCATACCGGGAGCATAACATTCGAACTCATCCGGCATGGCCGGCACGCCGTTCCGGGCTAATTTCCGAATGGCGATCACTGCGTCGTTGGTGGATTAGCAAAGCAGTCGGCCTGATCCGTCACAGTGCGCGCTACCTTCTCGCAGCATCACGCAGCCGTGCCACCGTCAGCGTCGAAGCAAGGTGTCGCGCTTCATCCCACAACAACGACTTCTTACCTGGCTTCAGTTGTAAGGGATCGCAAAGACTTTTCCCGCCTATGCTCAAGAATGAGGGTAATCGCGTGGCGCAGGTCTTCAACGCATGCTTCTCGCGTCTCACCCTGCCCGTTTGCTCCAGGAACCTCGCACAGTAAGCAATATGCCACGGGCCGTCCTGCTTTACGACTGCTGAGAATTCGTTGCGCATATCCATAGTCTATTGCCTTGCAGAAACGCCTAACCCCGTCAAGTGATCACGACTGCCGATCCTCCCGCCGCAAACCTTCATGAACGATCATCTTAAGAAGCGTCTGGTATCCAATACCCTTGCGTTCGGCGACTTCGCGGGCCTTGGCGATGTCCAGCGACGGCAGCCGCAAAGCAATCTGCACGCTATGAGTGCCAACCAGTTTCTCCACCAGCTTCGACCCAGCCGTGCGCTTGAGCTTCTTCCCCGGTGGTCGGGAAGTTAGAAACGCGCGCCCTGCCTCG
>CAZZGS010000704.1:0-3057 GCA_964653845.1 uncultured Bryobacter sp. | reverse complement strand
CGCCATCGGCGTTCTGGTTTTTGCGCAAGAGCTCGCGTCTCAACTCGACGGAATCCATAAAAGTCGCTATCGACATTATAAGGCGAAACCTTTAATCGACTAGGTGCCTGGAATTAAACAACATCGCGGAATCGTCGCCGCATATAGATACAAGGCTGGATCTCGAACGGCGCCTTGCCAACTGGATGAACGATACCTATGACTTCTTTCCTGCTGGGCTGGGGGCCGCCAGCGATCCGCTAAGCAGATCCTGGCCCTTTACACTCCAGGCGTGCTAATCTTCGGCTGCTATGAATCAACCAGCCAATGAACTTCGCAGCCTGATTGAGTTGGTCCAAAAGATGGCCAGGGACATCGCATGGCAGGAGCCGTATGCTCAAGGCAAGTGGCGCCGGGTCCAAATGCTGGGACACTTGGTAGATTCTGCATCGAACAACCATCAGCGCTTCGTTCGCGCCCTGCTGCAACCATCCCTTGAATTTCCTGCCTACGATACTGATGGCTTTGTTGAGGTACAGTCCTACGAATCGTTCCCGGCAGCTACACTTCTGGAATTGTGGGCCAGCTACAATAACTTGCTGGCTCATGTGATCGAACGGATCCCAGCATCATCCCGAACGGTGATTTGCCAGATTGGTGCTGATGCGCCAGTGACGCTGGAATTCCTTGCAGCCGATTATGTGCGGCACTTGACGCACCATTTGAAACAAATTCTCCCTGAGAATGCACTGTAGCCCTTCATCCTCGCATATGCTCAATAGACCTTAGTGTCTGACCCCATTCGAGTTGCCTTCTTCACAGATTCCTACTTTGAGCCCAACGGAGTTGCGAGCCTAAGCCGGGAGTTCTCGGCATATGCCGAGCGTCATGGCCTGCCCTTCTTGTGCGTTCACAGCGGAGTACAAACACAAGTTGTGAGAAGCGGAAGCGTGACGGACGTCAGTCTCCGGCGTGGGTTTGCTTCCTTTCGGCTCGACCAGGACTTGTATTGCGACCCTTTTCTCACCCGCTACACAAAGCATGTGACCGAACAGATTCAGGCATTCAAACCAGACCTCATCCACATCACCGGCCCAGGTGATATTGGAATTCTGGGGGCACATATTGCCCACAGAAACAAGATTCCATTGGTTGGATCCTGGCATACCAACCTTCACGAATACGCTGCCCGCCGGGTGGCCAAGGGCCTGGCCTTTTTACCGTCTGGAATTTCAAAAAGCCTAAGTGAGAAGACAGAAAAGTTAAGCCTGATCGCCTTGGCCCGCTTCTATCACATCCCTTGTTGCAACATGGCGCCGAATGCCGAACTGGTTGAGCTACTGGAACGGAGAACTGGCAAACCTTGTTCCCTGATGCTACATGGCGTAGATCTGCAAAGGTTCACTCCGGAGCGTCGAAAATCTTCGAGAGGACCATTTACCATTGGCTATGTTGGTCGATTGACAGCGGAAAAGAACGTCAGATTCTTTGCAGAACTGGAAGCAACTCTCGAGAGATCGGGGATGAGCAACTACCGTCTCGTTCTGGTGGGCGAAGGCAGCGAGAGAAAGTGGTTAGCTGCAAATCTGAAATACGCAGAACTTCCTGGCGTCTTGCGCGGTGATGCCTTAGCCAATGCCTTCGCCGATATGGACGCTTTCGTGTTTCCGTCAGAAACCGATACCTTCGGGTTGGTGATTTTGGAGGCAATGGCCTCAGGTGTGCCGGTTGTTGTGGCAAAGGGCGGTGGCCCGCAGTTTCAGGTAAAAGAAGGTGAAACAGGCTTTGTCGCCGAAGACTGTTCAGGATTCGTTAAAGCTTTGATGCGGCTTCAGGCAGATCCAGCTTTACGCTCGAAAATGGGACAGGCAGCCCGGCAACACGCTACGGAAAACTCCTGGAATCGTGTCTTCGACCGGGTTTATGAAGCTTATGCTCAATCCCCTGCCCTGCGCTAGCGTAAGTTAATAACGCGTCCAGTGCGGACGCTTTCTCTGGCAGCAACCAGAATTTCGGTAGCAATCAGATTGTTCTCAAGACTGGAAAGCCCACCGGGCTTCATCTTCCCCCGCGCCACTGCCTTCAGATAGGAGATGGAATCGGCCTCGTCGGCCGGAAGGTCTGCAGGAATAAACACCTCTTCGACTTTCTCTCCACTCCGACGTCTTTTTACACTGTTGCCGCCATAGGCATGTGCATAAGCCTTCTCTCCGTAAATCTCGAAATCCTTGCGGCTGAATGGCCAATTCCAACTCCCTTGGATAATTCCCTGCGCCTCATCGTATTCCACCAGTACGGTTGCTTCATCGTCCACTTTCGAATAGATCTCAGGCTTGTTTCGCTTGACGCTAGCCACAACTCGGCGTGGCCGCTGATTGTCCATCATCCAGGTCATGAGATTGGCCCCGTAACAACCAAAATCGAAGAGTGCACCGGCACCGTTTCTAACCGGGTCGGTGAGCCAGGAAAAGAATTCGGGTCCAACTCCAATTTCTTGTGGCCCGGCATGGCCGTCCATGGCCACCATTTTGCGGATTCGTCCTGCCGCCTTCTCCTGCTTGAAGAATCGCCACAATTCGACATGGCTCTTGTACCAGGTGGTTTCATAATTTACGAAGATGGGAATGCCACCCTTGGCAGATAGCTTGGACATCTCTTGTGCATCTGCATTGGTAGTGGCAAGTGGCTTCTCCATCATCATCGGCAGCTTGAGCGAGGCGCAGAGTTTGGCGACCTCAAGATGACGATCTGTTGAGGTGAAGCAGGCAACGGATTCCACCTTTTCATTTCGTAGTTTTTCTCGATCCTCAAATGGAATTGGCCCCACTACTTCGACATCGTTGCGTTTTTTGGCTGCATTCAGGAAGCCGTTGACATGACCATGTTCGGTTCCTACAATGGCGACGCGAAACTTCGATTCCTGGGCCGCAAGCAGAAGGGGAGCGGCGAGCAAAGATCGGCGTAGATTCATGGGTATATTCTACAGAACTCTGTGGATTCAGCCGATAGCTTTGATGAGCAACCATGTTTTTCAAACGCTATCTTCTAACTATCGCCGTTTCCACCTGCCTTTTGAAC
>CAZZGS010000703.1:0-3065 GCA_964653845.1 uncultured Bryobacter sp. | reverse complement strand
AGCAAAAACACACCCAGCAAGCCCCCATAAAACAAGCTCCCCAGCATATTCACAGCTTCAACGAGGCTCCCCAATCCGCGAGCCAATTGTGCACTGCCCACAGCATAGATACCCCAAAATACAGTAGCGAAGCGCGAGAACCAAAGGTAATGGTTATCGTTCGAATCCCGCTTCACAAACCGCTTATAAAAGTCCACCATCGTCACCGTTGCAAGTGAGTTAATCTCTCCAGAGCTCGCCGACATTGCCGCCCCAAAAATCACCGCAATCACCAAGCCAACAAAGCCCGCCGGCAAGTGCTGCGTAACAAAGGTCATGAACACATAGTTCGTATCGTTAAAGCCCGCAGTAGCCTCTTTGTGCACAGCATCCATGTGCTTCTGCGCTTCCATAAACTTCGCCTGATGTGCCGCATCCCGGTTCTTGAGCAACTCATAAGCTGCTGTCTGCCGCAGCGCCACAGCATCCTTATGCTTCTGCTCGACAGCGGTCCCCACCAGCTTCTTCATATTCTCGGAATGAAAGGTAGCAGGAGGCACTGTGAAGATATAAAACGAAAACACCATAGCCCCGGTCAGCAGGATAAAGAACTGCATCGGGATCTTGGCCACGGCATTAAACAGCAGGCTAATGCGGCTCTGCTGCAAATCCTTGCCAGTCAAATAACGCTGCACCTGACTCTGGTCGCAACCAAAATAAGCAAGCGCCAAAAACGTCCCTCCCACCAAACCACTAAACAGGTTGTAGCGGTCATACCAGTCAAAATTCGTAGTAACTGCGTTGAGCTTCCCTGCACTGGCGGCAAGCAACAAGCTATCCCCAAAACTGATTCCCTCCGGCAGCCCCAGAATCGCCACCATCAAAGCCGTAAACAACCCCACCAGCATGATCATCATCTGTTGAAAGTCAGTCCACGCCACCGCACGAATCCCGCCTAGCACCGTATAGACAATCACGATAAAGCCCATCAGGATCGTAGTCGTGCGATCATCCCATCCCAGGATCACCGTCAGTACCACCGCCGGTGCATACAGAATCATCCCCACAGCCAGTCCACGTTGAATCAAAAAGATTAAACTCACCAAAGCCCGGGTCTTGGCATCAAACCGCTTCTCAAGATACTCATATGCGGTAAACACATTGGCATTGCGAAAGCGCGGCGCAAAGAACGCACTCACAATGATCATCGCGATCGGCAGACCAAAGTAAAACTGGATAAACCGCATGCCGTCGGCATAAGCTTGGCCCGTCGTAGAAATGAACGTCACCGCACTCGCCTGCGTAGCCATAATCGACAACGCAACCGTGTACCAGGGCAGCGAGCGGTCGGCCAACAAGTACCCCGACACCGTCGAGGTCTTTCGGCTCTTCCAAAGACCGTAGAAGACGATAAAGCCAATCGTTCCCACCAGAACAATCAAGTCGAGAGTTCTCATAAACGGAAGGCTGCGGTGAACACCGCCAAAGCTCCAATGATCGCAATCAAATACAACACCACCGCCCAATAGATCCGCTTCCAGCTCCCAAAGAACGGCGCGCTCTCTGACTCAGGCGGTAGCATTAGTTCTTACCTACACTGAGGAAATTGGCGAAAATCCGAAACGCTCCAGGCACGCCCGCTGGCAGTTGACGGAACCACGCTTCACCGGTAAAAATATAATTTCCCTTGCCATACTTCGTATAAAGCGTTCCACCCATCATTGGCTTCTCTCCAGGATCATGCGCCGAGAAAAGCGACTCATAGCGTTCATCCCACTTACTCGCATAATAGAGCCCGCGTTCCTGAACCCAGCCCTGAAAATCCTTGGCACTAATCTGATTCGGATACTGCAAGAGCCTATGGTCCGGCTTCGGAAAGTTCATCGTCGCCAACTCATCGGTAACGCGATCCCGCGACACCGTAATCGGATAAGGCCCCACCTTGTTTAGCAGCAGCGGGTCGCCACCAAAAAAGCCACCCTCCTGCACGTTGTACTGCACAATGTAGGTCCCACCCTTAGCCACATACTCATCAAAGATCCGCTGCGCATTCGCGCGCAAGTCAGGCCGGGTGTTATAAGCCCGAACTCCCGTAACGATGGCATCAAACTGCGATAGGTCACCTGTAGTCAGATCCTGCTCCGTCAGCATAATCACTTCGCTACCCAATTGATGCAATGCATCCGGCACCTCATCGCCAGCACCCATCACATAGCCCACACGCTTGGCCAGATTCTTGCCTGTAAACCGCACCAGCTTGGCGGTAGCCTTCGGCGCCAGCGTCTGAGGAGGAATATGCGGATACTGAATCACCCGCGTTCCCTGCGTAATCTCGCGCCCGCCCACAGTTGCAACAGCACTAAGCGTACCGGTGTTTTCGCCAGCAGGCGGGGTCACCACAAAACTCAGCGTCTTCTCTTCTGATGCTGCCTTGACACCAAAGTCCAGCGCAGCCGGCTCCACTCTCCAGCCCTGAGGCACATTCAATTTCAGGCTCCCTTTCGTGTCGGCCATATTCGCAGTTAAAATCACTTCGACCTTCCGCGACTCAATACCAGGAAACACCAGAGCATCGAGCGCAAGCCGCACCGACACCGGCGGGACAATCGTAACAGGACGCGTCAACTCACCAACACCACGATCCACATAACGATGCGTGATCTCACGCGTCAATGTAATCTCGCTGCCAGCCACCAAAAACTTCATCGTCGCAATTACCGGAGCGGGGCTCTGAGGCCGTCCCAGCAAACTCATATCAGACACCTTAAACATCGCGTCACTCCGCTGCTCCACCAGAAAGTACGGCTGCGTCAAAGGCGCATCGGCAGCTACGGCCCAGTCCAGTGGCACCGTCAGCGTCTTGTTACGCTCGAGCTTCGTTGCCTTCACCACATTGGCTACTCCAGGCACTCCACTAAACGCAACACTCTGCAAACTCACTTCTTCCCCGTTACGCTGAATCGCTGCAATCTTGATCTTCGCCGTAGTACCCTGTACAGCCAGATACTTGTCAGCCTGCAACTCAGTCCAAAGCCCGGCCAACAGCGCAATCGCCTCATCCAGATCCTTCAGCTTCAACACGCTGT
>CAZZGS010000702.1:0-3067 GCA_964653845.1 uncultured Bryobacter sp. | reverse complement strand
GCATGTTTCCGATCTGCATGCGACGCTGCTGCACTTGATGGGTATGGATCATACGAAGCTGACTTACTTCTATCAGGGTTTTGACCAGCGGCTGACGGGAGTGAGGGGGGTGGTGGTGAAGAAGGTGCTGGCTTAGGCGATAGCAGCGGCATCGATTGCGGCGAGGCGAACGACAAACTTACTGTACTGCTGATTACGGCCTTCCACAAACTGGTCGCCGATGGCGGTGACCATGATCGAGATGGCTTGGCCCTTAACGTGGAGCGTGACGCCTTTTTTGGTTTCCATACTTGAGCGCAACAGCGCCATGATCCAGTCGCCGGAAGTATTGCCTTGTGCTTGGGCCTGGGTGGCGATGAATGCTGAGGCAAGGGTGAAGGGGATAAGTCTGCGTGTCATTTTCGGTTCTCACTTGTTCAAGCGGCAACCAAGGCAAAAAACGATCAACTGGGAAGAAGAAATTTTGCGAAGCGATTGTGAGAGACAGTTTGAACCGCGTCGGCAAGGGTGTATTGGTCCAGGGTTGCCAGGAAACTTTCGAGCGCGGCGCGGAGTGGGGCCTTGAGTCCGCAGACCGGGACAATGGGGCACGTATTCGATTCCTTGTCGAAGCATTCCACCATATTCATGTTGGGCTCGCACGCCTTCACGACATCACTAAGACGGATCTTGTCCGGGCTCGCCAACAAACTGACACCACCCCCACGTCCCATCGTGGTGGAAACAAAGTTGTGTTCAGCCAGATTCTGAATCACCCGAACCAGGTGGTTCTTTGAAATCCCGAAAGCATCGCTTATCTCGCGCGTATTGACGCGGCGATCCGGAAAGTGGGCCAGATAGAGGAGAACTCGAAGCGCGTAGTCAGTGTGAAGCGTGAGGTGCATCCAACCTATAGGTTAGCTGGATGAGGGCGCATAGACAAAGGCATCACTGTGAATATCGCGACTGGCCATGCCCGCAAGGAAGACGCGTTTCTTGAGTTGCTGAACCACCGCTGGGTCACCACAGATGTAGCCCCGCCAGCCTTTGAGTTGCGGATGGGCACTAAAGATCACGTCAGTGATCGGGCCATGAGTATCCAAAAGAGCAGGCTGATATTGGAGATTGGAGTGCTTTGCAGCCAGTGCTTCCAGCTCGTCCTGCAAGTAGAGACCCTGGGCATTGAGTGCACCATGATACAGCCAGATGGGGCCTTGGTGCCCCTGCTCAAGCGCATCGCGAAGGATGCCGTAGAGAGGAGCGAGTCCTGTTCCCGTGCCAGCCAGCAGAAGCGGTTGATCGATGGCTCCTTTTGTATAAAAGCAATTGCCAGCGGGGCCCTGCAAGCCGACTTTTATTCCGGGCGATGCGCTTTGAGCAAGCCACGAACTCATTTGGCCGTTGGGAACAATGCGCACGTGAAGCTCAAGGCCGCCTTCACTGGGAAGGCTGGCAATCGAGTAGCTGCGTGCGAGACCATCTTCTCGAAAGAGCGTCAGGTATTGCCCGGCCCGATGTGCTGACGGAGCATCCGGTTCAAGAAGTACACGAAGCACCGTCGGGCTCAGCCATCTAGTCTCAAGAAGACGCGCTGTACTGCGCACACCAGCGCCTGGCAACCCGACAACAAGGTTCTCGGTTGGATGACAAACGCAGGCCAGAAAGCAGGACTGCTCAACCCAGGCAGCCTTCAGCCCCACCTGAGAAGCCAGAGTCGGCTTTCCAGACGAAGCTCTGAGCAGGCAACTCTGGCAGACGCCTGCGCGGCAGGAATGCGGAACAGCCGCACCAATCCGCAATAATCCGTCAAGAACAGATTCACCGGAAGCAAGCTCAACCTGTTGCCCATCCCAATCGATTACAGCCATTGCTTAACGATTGAGAACGTCGGCCCTGGTCGATTCTGCTACGGCGGCAACTTGAGCGATCAACTCTGGCGCCACATTCAGTTCGGTCAGGCTTTGCCCAAGTAGTTCAACGACTGCATCGAAATGAGAATCATTGAGGCCACGCTGTACCAGATGGGCGTGCCCGCAGCGCAGGTCTTGCCCTGTGTAGTGAACGGGTCCGCCGAAGGCCATCGTCAGAAAAGCCTTCTGCTTGGCAATCTGGTGATCCATCTCGACCCCTTCAAAAAAATGGCTGATGCGGTCATCGGAGAGAACCTTGCGATAGAAAATGTCCACTGCGGCTTCGACGGCAGCTTGGCCGCCCAATTGTTCGTAAAGTGTGATCATAAAGTAACGATGCATTTAATATGCATCTTTACGAATTGCAAGTCAAGTATAGTTGCATCTTAAATACCACTTTGACCGATTCACAACTATTTTGAATGATTTCTTCGCCTGTTTTCAACAACTTGGACCTACAGTGAATGAAATGGAGATTTCCGCTTGGCAGTTTGGTCGCCGATGGAACTTGTATTTGTACACGGCTACAGCGTTCGAAACACTGCTACGTATGGAGATCTGCCCAGCCGGCTGGAATCGGAATTGGCCCGCCGCGGTCACACGGTCCGAGTGGACCACATTTACCTTGGCAAGTATGTCAGCTTTAACGATCAGGTGAGTCTCGACGACCTGAGTCTCGCTTTTGAAACGGCAGTGCGCGAGAAGGGGCTCAAGAATTTTGCCTGCATCACGCATTCCACCGGTGGCCCGCTGGTTCGCAACTGGATCGCACGCCACGGCGGAGAATCGCTAACACACCTGATCATGCTGGCCCCAGCCAATCATGGCTCCGCGCTGGCCCAACTAGGCAAGGGCCGCCTGAGCCGTATCAAGTCTTTTGTTGAATCAGTAGAACCGGGACAAAAGATTCTGGACTGGCTCGAGTTGGGCAGCGAAGAACAATGGAATTTGAATCTCGACTGGATGGATTACGATGGCCCGGCTCACGGCGTCTTCCCCTTTGTGCTCACCGGCCAAACCATAGACCGCAAGCTCTACGATCATTTGAATTCCTATACGGGCGAGGCAGGCTCCGATGGAGTGGTGAGAGTGGCGGCCGCGAATCTGAACTATGACTACGTGCGCCTCTATCAGCAACCAAGTGGCGAACTGGCACCCGTGGCCTGGAAGCGTAGCGC
>CAZZGS010000701.1:0-3071 GCA_964653845.1 uncultured Bryobacter sp. | reverse complement strand
GTGTGACCAGACTGTTGGTGCCGCCAAGGACGGTTAGGCCGGGAAGAGTTCCCGCTGCCTGTTGGCTGAATGTTGCGACGGCGGAAGCACCGACGTTTCCGCCGACGCCATCGACGGTGAAATAGTTGGAGTTGGTTCGTTGGCCGTTGACGGAGAACTGACCTGCGGCGACAGTGGTGGAGTTGGTGATTACCACGCCGGGTGTAAGGGGGACTGGAAGCTGCGTCCGTTCAGCGGAAGGTTTTCTACAAAGTCTCGGCCGATGACCAAGCCGACGCTGGGGAGTTCGCGATCGCTAGTTGAGGGTAGTGATTCGGCAGTGGCCTTGAATGTTGCAGTCGATTCCGAGAGTTGGAAGTTTGCGGTGGTTGAGCCAGCAACAAAGACTTCGATGTTGCGTAGGGATTCGGTGGAGAAGCCAGGAGCGGAGGCTTCTGCGGTGTAGGTGCCTGGGAGGAGTGACGGGATCAAGAAGCGGCCACTAGCATCCGATTGAGTCTGCCACGTGCGGGCCTGATTTGGCAGCTTCAGCAGTATGTTGGCGTTTGGAACCGGCTTGCTTGCGGGGCCGGTGACGGTGCCGTTGAGTAGCGCAGTGGATTGGCAAAAACCGATGAGGGGAATTGAAAGCAAAAGAAGCAGGAAACTACGCATGGAATTTTAATGATACCTAATTATTGTTAGCGCTGGAGCAAAATCTGATATTCTTGCGCCAAAAGAAGGAGACCATCCGATGGTTAGCAGGCGAGGTGCTGTGTTGAGTGCAGGTTTGTTGCTGGGGCGACGGGGGAGTTTTGGGAAAGCTTCGCAGCCCCGGACTATGGTGGATTTTGTAGTGCCCAAGGGGGCTTGCGATTGCCATACGCATGTGTTCGGGGATGTGAAGAATTTCCCGATGTGGAGTGGGCGGAGTTATACGCCGCCTAGCGCTGTGCCCCGGGAGATGGGGGCTTTGCACCGTACCTTGCGGGTGGATCGGGTTGTGATTGTTACTCCCAGTGTTTATGGGACGGATAACGCTTCGACACTTTATGGATTGAAGGCTAGGCGCGGGACCTCGCGGGGCGTTGCAGTGATTGATGAACGTACTCCCGATGCGGAGCTGAAGAGCATGGGGGCGCTGGGAGTTTGTGGGATTCGCGTGAATGTGCCTCGCGGGTTAAGGCCTTTGCTTGAGAAAGCTTTTGACCGCGTATCGGGATTGGGGTGGCATGTGCAGGTGTTCTCCAGCCTGTCTGAAGTGGCTGGGGTGGAGGATCTGGTGATGAGTGCGCCGGTGCCTGTTGTGATCGATCATGTGGCAGGAGCGAAGCCCGATCTGGGTGTGGGGCAAGAAGGTTTTGACGCTTTGTTGCGGATGATGCGGGCAGGGAAGATTTATGTGAAGGTGACCAATCGCTTCATGCCGAGCGGGAAGCTTGAAGCTAGTGGATTGATGGTTCGTGAGTTGATCGCGGCTAACGCTGAGCGGGTGTTGTGGGGGACGGATTGGCCGCATCCGGATAATCGTAGTTATCCGGGGCGCAAGCCTACCGATGTGTCGCCGTTTGAGGATGTCGACGATGGGGTGTGGCTGAACCAGTTTGCCAAGTGGGGCGGGGATTCGCGGATGCTCGTCGAGAATCCGGCTCGTTTGTACAAGTTCTGAGTTAAGATCCTTGGCATGGATCGACGCACATTTTTGATGAGTGGGACGGCCGCTATGGCGGCTCAGGTGGCACCTAGCGAACGAGTGACGATGGGTTTGATTGGGGCCGGGAATCAGGGGTTGAATGACCTTAAGGGATTCTTGCGCGACGAGCGGGTGCAGGTTGTGGCAGTGTGCGATGTGAACAAGGAGTCGCCCGGGTATTGGGATGGGGGCGTTGCAGGGCGTGAGCCTGCACGGCAGCTTATCGAGTGGAATTATGCGCGGGAGAAGAAGAGCGGGACCTGGAAGGGTTGTGCGGCTTATGAGGATTTTCGACAGGTGCTGGCGCGCAAGGATATCGATACGGTGTTGATCGCGCTGCCTGACCACTGGCATTCGATTCCGGTGATTCAGGCGGCACGGGCGGGGAAGGATATTTATGGTGAGAAGCCGCTGGCGCTGACGATTGGTGAGGGGCGGGCGATGTCGGATGCGGTTCGCGAGACGAAGCGGGTGTTTCAGTGTGGGAGCCAGCAGAAGTCCGATGTGCGGTTTCGCAAGGCTTGTGAGATTGTGCGCAATGGGCGGATTGGGAAGTTGCACACTGTGTTGTGCGTGTTGCCGGGTGTAACGCCGGACTTTGGCAAGACGCAGGATCGACAGGATGAGGAGCCGGTGCCAGAGGGGTTTAACTATGACATGTGGCTTGGGCCGGCGCCGGAAGCGCCTTATGCGCCGGGGCGGTGTCACGTGAATTTTCGTTGGATTCTCGATTACTCGGGCGGGCAGATTACGGACTGGGGCGGGCATCATCCGGATATCGCACATTGGGGGATGGGGATGGAGTTGAGCGGGCCGGTTGCGATACAGAATGGGCAGGCGACTTGGGCCAAGGAGAAGCTTTGGAATACGGCGACTGATTTTCATTTTGAAGCTGTCTATGCCAACGGGGTGAAGATGATTTATTCGAGCCGTGTTCGCGGTGGAGTGACTTTTCAGGGGACGGAGGGATGGGTTTGGGTGAATCGTGGAGCGATTGAGGCGAGCCCGATGTCGTTGCTTGATTTTGAGGCTGGTGAGAAGGATGTGCGCTTGTACCGGAGTGCGAATCATATGCGGAATTTCATCGATTGTGTGAAGTCGCGGCAGGAGACTGTCGCTCCGATTGAGCAGGCGCATCGATCGATAACGGTGGCGCATTTGGGGAATATCAGCTTGAGGCTGGGACGGGATTTGAAGTGGGACCCGGTGAGGGAGCGGTGCATTGGGGATGATGCGGCGAATCAGATGCTGACGCGGCCGATGCGGAAGCCCTGGAGCCTATAATGAACCGGAAAGCGATTGTTCTTGCGCTGATGGGGCTGGTTCTGTTGGGGTTGGGTGTGGTGATTTGGTTGGTGAATCCAAAGGGGCCACGCCGTGCGGCTTTTCGGTTGGCTGG
>CAZZGS010000700.1:0-3072 GCA_964653845.1 uncultured Bryobacter sp. | reverse complement strand
GATAGGCACCGGTGAGATCAGAGAGGAGGGCGGCGGCGGCTAGGCTGGCGAGGTCGTCGACGTGGATGCGGCTGATAAAGTTGCTGCCATCGCCGTTTAACGTGTAGGTGCCTTGGGCCATCGAAACATGGACGCCGCGATCTGGGCCGTAGATGGCGGCAGGGCGCAGGATCAGAGCTTGCCAAGGGCCAGCGGCGACGGCGGCTTCTGTGTCAGCGCGTGCTTGTTCGCGCGGATTGCGGGGGGCGATGGGGGTGTGTTCGTCGACCTGTTCGACTGCGCCGTAGACACCGGTGGTGGAGAGGTAGACGAGGCGGCTTGCTTTGCCGAGTGCGTCGAGAATACGAGCGTCGGAGTTATTGGGGAGAGAGGGGATCGAGTGGAGAACGAGGCAGTTTGCCGCAACCCGGGGGAGGAGTTGTGAGGTGGAGCCGGGATCGGTGAAGTCAATATCGGCGCTGCGTAGAGTAAATACTTCGCGTCCTTGGGCTGAAAGGATGCGAGCAACGCGGGAGCCGGTGTAGCCTGCACCCAAAATTAATACTGGAAACAAATTGATTGCAGGATAACTCAGGGCGAGGAGTTGGGTTCAACACTGATGGAGCGCTGGAGGCAAAAAGCAGGTAACATGTTAAAGATCTTGAACAGAATCGAGAGTTCCCAAAAAGACCCCTTTTGGAGTCGCCCGGAATGTTGTTCTCTGTTCATCAGACTAAGAATTGAGGGATTCTAGTTGCAGTTGCAAGAAGTTGAAGCACCCCGGACTCTGGTCATTGGTGCGGGCCCGGCAGGCTTGTCGGCAGCCTATGAATTTCATAGACACGGTTGCTCGGCGACAGTGCTGGAACAGGGGTTTCAGGCTGGGGGCTTGTCACGTACGGAGAGCTATAAAGGCTTTCTGTTCGATATCGGGGGACATCGTTTTTTTACCAAAGTAGCGGTAGTCGAGAGGATGTGGCGGGAGATCCTCGGGGACGACCTTTTGTTGCGGCCGCGATTATCAAGAGTTTTTTATCATGGCCAATACTACAGCTATCCGCTGGAGCCGCTTGAGACAGTTCTGAAGCTGGGAATCTGGGAATCATTTTTGAGCATGCTGAGTTATGTGAAGGCGGCGTGCATGCCGATTGCCGAGGAAAAAGACCTCGAATCGTGGCTGATCAACCGATTCGGGGTTCGGCTATACCAGCGATTTTTCAAGACCTATACAGAGAAGGTTTGGGGGATGCCGTGCTCTGAGATTGCGGCTGAATGGGCTGCGCAGCGGATTCGCGGGCTCTCCATCATTTCGCTGATCAAGACGACCTTAGCGAAGTTTATTCCGGGCTTCGCCGGGCCACAGCTAAAAACGCTGATCGATGAATTCCTTTACCCAAGGCTTGGCCCTGGCATGATGTGGGAGAAGACAGCTGAGTTGGTTGGAAACGTTCATTACGGGCATAAGGTCGAGAAGATTCTGTGGAGCCGCAGTGGCGTGGAAGGTGTTGTGTCTGGGGGTAAGACCTGGACTGCGGAGCAATTTATCACGACGATGCCGATGCGTACGCTGGTAAGGTGCCTGGAACCGAAAGGCCCGGATTATCTGGATGTCGTTGAGAAATTGCGGTATCGGGATTTCATCACGGTGGCTGTGATTTTGAAGATGGAGAATCCTTTCCCGGACAACTGGATCTATGTCCATGATGAAGAGGTTCGGGTGGGAAGAATCCAGAACTTCAAGAACTGGAGCCCGGAGATGGTGCCCGACCCGGAGCTGACTTGCCTGGGTCTGGAGTACTTCGTTTTTGAAGGGGATGATCTCTGGACTGCCAGCGATGCGAAGTTGCTGACGATGGCGGGCAAGGAGCTTCAAATCCTTGGGCTGGCGAAGGCTAACGAAGTGCTTGACGGCACCGTGATTCGTGAGAAGAAGGCTTATCCGGTTTATGACGATGCCTATGCAGAGGCTGTGAGAGCGGTCAGGCGCTTCCTTTCTGAAGAAGTACCAAACCTGCAGTGCGTGGGCCGCAACGGGATGCATCGGTACAACAACCAGGACCACTCAATGCTTACCGGGATCCTGGCTGCGCGGAACATCATGAAGCTGGGCGAATTCAATCTATGGGATGTGAATGCCGACGAGGATTACCACGAGGATGGATTCCGTCTCACAAAAGAAGCCATCAATGAATTTGAAGAATCTCAACCGGCGGTTCCGCACAAGATTCCAGCAAGGAATGCTTAGGCGATTGCACGGGAGCCGGGATTTTGTCTTACTGTCAATGGATCGTGAGAGCGAAGCTGGCCAGGTTGGGATGCTAGCTTAGGAAGGCGGATGATTTCCTTTTCTAATATTCAAAAACAGTACGGCAAGCAGTTGATTTTCGTTGAGGCTTCGTTTCAGTTGAACCCTGGAGAGAAGGTTGGGCTGGTTGGCCCGAACGGGGCAGGCAAGACGACTCTCTTTCGGATGATCACGAACGAGGAAACCGCTGACGACGGCGACATCTCAGTTCCGAAGAGGCTAACGATCGGGTACTTTCGTCAGGATGTAGGCGAGATGACGGGGCGGCCTGTGTTGGACGAGGCGATCGCGGGGAGTGGGCGAGTTGGGGATTTGCACCACGAATTGGTGGATCTTCAAAACGCGATGGAAGACCCCGAAAAGGCCGCTCAGATGGATAAGATCCTGGACCGCTTTGGCGAAGTACAGGAAGAGTACGAGCATCTTGGCGGATATACGCTGGAGGCGCAGGCGCGTGAGGTGCTTGCTGGCCTGGGCTTTGTCGAAGATCAGATCGACGGTGATGTGGGCGCGTTGTCAGGTGGCTGGAAGATGCGCGTGGCGCTGGCGCGGGCGCTGCTTGGGCGGCCCGATGTCTTGCTGATGGACGAACCGACGAACCATCTGGACATCGAGTCGATCGTTTGGCTAGAGCAGTTTTTGAAGGAGTACAAGGGGTCGCTGCTGATGACCTCGCACGACCGCGAGTTTATGAACCGGATCGTGAGCAAGATCCTCGAAATCGATGAAGGCGAAGTGATCACCTACTCAGGGAACTACGATTTCTACGAGCGGGAGCGGGCGATTCG
>CAZZGS010000699.1:0-3075 GCA_964653845.1 uncultured Bryobacter sp. | reverse complement strand
GGCCCTTGCCGAAGGGCAATTCGTAAGCACCGGTGAATACGGCCCGGCTTGCGATGTCGTGAGCCGACAGGGCGCGTTCGCCGCGCAGATCCCAAATATTCTGGATGGTGGTAGAGCCGCCCAGCCAGGAGACGTTGCCCGAGCTGTGGGAGACGTTGTCGATCATCTTCGACCAGGTGTAGTGGCCGAGGAATGTGAGGCCAGAGCTGTAGCGCTTTTCCCACTTGATCTGGAGTGCGTGATAGTTGGAATCGCCTCGAGCGGGCTCGGCGGTGCCAGCATTGGTGCCGGCGAAGTGCGGCATTGGGCGGAGCAGTCGGTTCAACTGGACCGTCGGCTGCGAGTAGACCGAGCGGCTGTCGGTGATCTGGCCGAAGAACGGATTGGTGACGAGGCCATTTAAAGCGGTGCGGCCCCGGCTCCAATCATTGGGATGGAGAGGGGAGAGCGTGGTGATGGGCATAAAAAGGTGAGTACCACGGCTGCCGGTATAGTTCACCTCAAGCACGGAGCGCATTGGTAATTCACGCTGGATCGAGAGGTTCCAGGAGTGGTATTCGGGGTTGCGGTTATTGTCGCGAACAATGGTGCCTGTACCGAAGCCGAGGAAGGTGTTGTCGCCCTGGCTGCGGCCCGGAGGCAGCAGCACGCCATTAGGGAAGGGGTTATTCAGGCTTGAATTCAGGGTGGCGTTGGAGTCAAGCGTCCAGATTGCAGGCGAGTCGATGGTGAAGCCGGTGCCAGGTCGGCCGAAGACAGTGGCACGGCTGAGTGTGTAGAACAGGCCGTAACCAGCGCGGATAGCGGTCTTGGTGTTGGCCGCGTAAGCGAAGCCGACGCGGGGCTGCCAGTTGTTCATGTCTGCATTGAATGGCGAGCGGTTGTCTTTGTCGACGAACTTGATCACGCCGCGGGTGTCATAGCCAGGAGCCTTGACCGAGGACTGCGCATTGAGATCCCAATAGCTGTAGCGATCCTGAGCTTCCCAGCGGGGGACGTCAAAGTCGTAGCGCACGCCGAGGTTCACAGTGAGCTTGCGCGACACCTTCCAATCGTCCTGTAAGTAAAAGCCCCAATAGGCGGAGCGGGAGAAGGCCTTGGGCTCAATGTGGTAATTGCTGCCAGTGGTCCAGCCAAGGAGCATCGTAGCAAGGCCGTTGCCCTGGTTGCCGGGGCAGGTGAAGCGGTCAATACAGGTGACGCCGCGACCAAAGGAATAACCGCCAGAAGGAAAGCCGGGTTGCAGATAATCGAGCTGGTTGAAGCGGCGCTCGCCGCCGGCCTTGATGTTGTGGCCGCCAAGTACCTTGGCCATCGAGCCAGCCCAGTGGTGGACGCCCTCTTCACGGTCCATGATCCAGTAACCTTCGGTGCCGAATTCCTGGAAGCCTTCGGGACGGAAGCGCGGGAAAACGAGGTTGGTCGCATTGGATTTGATGTTGGAAGCAAAGCCCAGGCTGCTCGGGTCGAAGCTGTCGAAGAATGGATTGCGGTAGAAGTCGGAGTACGTCCAGCCGTAGCGGAAGGTAAAGAGAGTCGTGGAGTTGGCGACGTGCGTGAAGTCACCGACGACGGACTGGGTGTTGGTTCCATTCACACCGCCAGTGTAGTAAGCAGGATTATTGTCGCCGAAGAGATTCGGGTTCTGGCCTTTGCCACGGCTGTTGCTCCAGCGGCCGCTGAAGCGGTTGGTGGGGTTGAAATTGTGATCCATCTTGATGGTGGACTGGTGGCCGGTGCTTGTGTTCACGCCTTGGCCGAACCAGTTGGCGGTATTGGTAAAGGCGGCACCCGCCTGGTTGGATGTGGGCAGGAAGGAGAGCGCCTTCAGTGCAACCGGATCCATGGTGGAAGCAGGGATCCGGTTCCCGGGGATAGGCTGACGAGTGATGCTTCCGTTGGCGGCTGTGCTGGTTGAGAAAGGGTTGTATAACTGCATCAACTGGCCGGCGGCATTGAAAGTCTGCGAGAAATCTCCAGCGCGCTGCAAATTTGTGGGAACACTGATAACAGCCGAGGTAGGGCTTTCCTGCCTGGTGTATTCGTAGGCACCGAAGAAGAAGGTCTTGTTCTTGATGACTGGGCCCCCAAGAACACCACCGAATTGGTCGCGGTGGAAGGCAGGCAGTGCACGCCCGGCTCGATTGGAAAACCAGTCGTTGGAATTGAGCGCGGCATCACGGAGGAAGTAGTAGCCAGTACCGTGGAAGGCATTGGTTCCCGATCGCGTGACCATGTTCACGACCGCGCCGCCAGTCTGGCCGAACTCCGCGGAGAAGAAGTTGGTCTGCATCTTGAATTCCTGCACGACGTCGATAGAAGGCGAAAACTTCAGATCGGAGATGCCCGAGTTCTGTTCGACGGTGGTGACGGTGACACCGTCGACGAGCACGTCGGAGGTGGAATTGCGGGAGCCGTTGGCGACGAAGTTCGTATTGTTATCGCCGCGGCGGCCGCCCGAGCCGACGACGCCAGGAGTGAGATAAGACAGGCTCATGGAGTTGCGTGCCAGGTTGGGAAGCTTGAGGATGGTCTCGTTGTCGATGACCTGGCCGAGGTTGGAGATGGTGGTGTTGACCAACGATGCAGCCCCGGTCACTTCTACGGTAGTGTTAACGTCGCCAACCTGAAGCTTGGCGTCGATAGTGATTTGTTGCTGGACGGCAACCGCGAATCTTCCGCTCGAAAACTTCTTGAAACCTGCGGCTTCTACAACCAGAATATAATTCCCCGGATTAAGCGCTGACACCACATATCTTCCGAGTGAGTCGGATTCAGCCCGGAATACCGTTCCTCTCTCCTGGGAGGTGACGATTACCTTCGCGGCTGCTGCGGATGCGCCCGAATCGTCTGTGATGGTTCCGCGAACGCTGGCGGTAAATGACTGAGCAAATGTACATACTGCTAGTAGCGCCGTTATTCCGGCGAGCCTTAAGGGACTAATAAAACTCAATGAAATTCTCCTTTAATCGTCAAACTCATTTTTGACGCTAGGAGAGAGTCTATTACAAAATGTTTAGCGAAGCACTGTGATGGTAAGCGGAGTGCTCTGCTGCGCATTGAGCAGCGAGCGCA
>CAZZGS010000698.1:0-3075 GCA_964653845.1 uncultured Bryobacter sp. | reverse complement strand
CCAACTCCACAACGGCATCACCGCAACCGCCCAGGCCCCCTCCGGCGCTTCAACCGGCCTCAGCGAAGCCCACGAGCTCCGCGACGGCGACAAACTCCGCCACAACGGCCTCGGCGTCCAAAAAGCAGTCCAAAACGTAAACACAGAAATCGCCAAAGCCCTCCAAGGCCTGGACCCGCTCAACCAAAAAGCAATCGACCAAACCATGATCGATCTCGACGCCACCTCCAACAAATCCCGCCTCGGCGCAAACGCGATCCTCGCCGTCTCCTGCGCCACCGCAAGAGCCGCCTCAGCCGCAACCGGCCAACCCCTCTGGCGCTACCTCGCCGCGGACCGTCAGCCCATCCTCCCGCTCCCCATGGTCAATATTTTAAGCGGTGGCCTCCACGCCGCCAAGGCCATGGAGTTCCAGGATTTTCTAGCCGTCCCTCACGCAGCCGATTCCTTCCGACAGGCCATGGAATGGATCACCACCATTCACCGCACAACCCGAGAGATCCTCGAACAACAAGGTGCCTACTTCACCGGCGTAGCCGACGAAGGCGGCTGGGGCCCAAAGCTCAAAACCAACGAAGAAGCCTTAAGCATCCTCACCCAGGCCATCGAGCGAGCGGGCCTCGAGCCCGGCAGCCAAGTAAGCATCGCCATCGACGTAGCCGCGTCTCACTTCTACGCAAACAACCAATACCAGCTCCACTCAGAGAACCGAAGCTTAGATGCCGGCGAATTCATCGACCTGCTAACCACCTGGTGCAACAAATACCCGGTCGTATCGATCGAAGACGGTCTCGAACAAAACGCTTGGCCCGACTGGCCCACCCTAACTGAAAAACTAGGCCACAAAGCCCAAATCATCGGCGACGATTTCCTCACTACGAACCCCCAGCGCCTCACCCGCGCCATCGAGTCAAAGGCCGCCAACGCCGTCCTCGTAAAGATGAATCAAATCGGCACTCTCACTGAAACCTTCGAAGTAATCGACAAAGCAAAAGCCGCCAACTGGCGCGCAGTAATCAGTGCCCGCAGCGGCGAAACCGAAGACGCCTTCCTGGCAGACCTGGCCATAGCCTCCGGCATGGCCCAACTCAAAGTAGGCTCGATCACCCGCTCCGAGCGGCTAGCCAAGTACAACCGTCTTCTGGTCCTCGAACAAACTGAAGAGATCCCCCACTGGTCCCAGGCTAAACATCTCCTCCCCGCATAACTGCAATCCAACCCGGTGGCGACCCCCAATTGGTAAAGCTGGGATGAGAGGAGCGTCCTGCCGCGTTGCTCTTCAGTGTTATGGGTCCGCAAGGCGGGCTATTTCGAACATAAGTGTTCGATATAATGGCTTCATGAAGGGCTCGGAATTTCTTCGCGCCGTGAAAGCGTACGCGAAGACGAATGGCTTAAACTGCCGATGGGCACCACAACGTGGGTCCGGCAGCCACGGGACACTTTATCTGGGAAGCAGCCTCACAGTGGTTAAGGATCTAAAGAAAGAACTCGGGCCGGGCCTGCTAGCGGCCATGTGTAAACAAATCGGAATTCGCAAGGAGGACCTCTAATGTTCAGCGCAACTTATCCAGCCAGTTTTCAAGCTGAAACCAACGGGAAGGGCATTTTCGTCCAATTTCCCGACCTGCCCGAAGCGCTCACCGGGGGCGACGACCTCGACGACGCCATTGAGCAAGCCGCAGACTGTCTCGCCGAGGCCATCGCGGGCCGTATCGCTCGCGGCGAAGGCATCCCATCACCGTCCAAGCCCAAACGCGGGCAACGACTCGTGAGTGTGCCTCTTTACCTCGCCCCGAAACTCGCGCTCTACCTGACCATGCGCGATCAAGGTCTCAAGAATACCGAACTCGCACGACGCCTCGGAGTCAGCGAAACAGTCGTGCGAAGAATGCTCAATCCGAAGCACGACACAAGACCAGATAACATTCAAGCTGCTCTCGCCTGCCTCGGCAAGCGGATTGTGATCACTTTTGTGGATGCGGCCTAAACCTTCCTCTTCATCGGCGAAGCCCACTGCTCGCGCGACAATATCAGCCGGCAATCATTCTTTTTCAATTTGAGGGCGAAACTTGAGTTCCCGAACGATCAGTCGGCCCACCTGATGCATTCGACGGCATTCGCATCAATTCCCGCTTGCGCCAGAGGAAACAAAACCTCAGGCACCCAACTAAGCAAGATTCGATTTCAGTACTGAAGCCACAAATCCCACGGCGGACAATCGTCCGGATCAAAGAACCCGTTGGAGGCATATCGTGAAGCTCCATCTGACACGCTGTCGCTCGGAACATATACGAGGATCCTGCCGCGAAGAGGACCCGGATTGACCACCCACTCGTTAGCCAAGCGCAATTGGATGAGCGAAGATCGCTGAGCGATAACACCGTCGACGATTTCCTGTCGCCGTTCTTCAGAATAAATGCTCCCGATCGAATCGGAAGGTTTCAGCGCCAAGCTACGAAGTTGATCTTTCAATGGGGCCAAGGAATCTGGAGCGGCCTCTTCAATCAAATGCATAGCGCGACCCCAGAGCTGCTTACCCGGCATGCACCGCTGAAGCCAACTGGGTAGACTCTGCCTAAGGGACCTCCCCGTATGGTATTCGTCCAGTAGCTGACACGCTTCCTTCATCAGCTTACGTCGGCGAACTTCGTCTGGCGAGTCTTCGTGAACTCCAGTCAAAGTTCGGAGAGAGCACCAAAATGCCACCTCAGAAACCCTTTCAGTTGGCCACCCAGCCGCAGCAACCTTCATGTGATCATCATAGCGACCCAGCTCGCTTCAGATTCCAACCCCGCACAACTCCTACCTCGACCCCTGCCGAAACAACAACCCTGCCGACGCAAACATCCCCACAAAAACAACATGACCAATCAACCGGTTCCGCACAACCAACGGAGGCACATCTGGCGACCCAACAATCACTCCCACCACCACCAGCATCGCAGCCATAGCAAACAGCACACCAGCCAGCCCTCCAGCCTCCAGTCGAGCCAGCCAGGCCCCAACACCACCTACCGCCAGCACCCCCAAGTAAGCCAGATACGAGTGATTTTCCGACTCCGACATATGCAC
>CAZZGS010000697.1:0-3077 GCA_964653845.1 uncultured Bryobacter sp. | reverse complement strand
ATACTACACGCCCAGCGGTCGCCTGATCCAGCGCGACTACTCCAACATCAGCTTCTTCGATTACTACTACCGCAAAGACACCGAACTCAAGAATCCGAAGGACGTCAAGATGACCGACTCCGGTCGCGCCGTCTACGGTGGTAACGGAATCGCCCCCGACGAAAAGTTCGTCCCCACGCCCTACAATAAGTTCCAGATCGAACTCCTCCGCCGCGCTGCTTTCTTCAGCTTCACGCCCCTTTACTTTGGCAACAAGGAAGCCAAGCTTCCCAAGGGCTGGTCACCGGATGCGAAGGTTCTCGACGAGTTCAAAGCCTATCTCAAAAAGGCAAACGCCACCTTCTCCGAAGAAGATTTCAAGGCGAACATCGAATGGGTGAAGACCACCCTGCAGACCGAGTTTTTCAAGACTGCGTTTGATATCGATGAAGCCTCCCGCTATGAGGTGGAAGTCGATCCTGAAATTCTCAAGGCCATCGACGCCCTCCCCAAGGCACGCGAATTGGGCGACAAGGCCAAGAAGATGATCGTCCAGCGCATGGCGGAACCGGGCAAATAAGCCTTATCCTGTTAGTTTGACGAAACAACCTCAAATCACCGTGCTCGATGCGGGCGGTCAATATTGTCACCTGATTGCCCGTCGAGTGCGAGAAGCCGGCGTCTACGCCGAAGTGTTGCCCAGCGAGACCCCGGCAGGCAAGCTCGAAGACCGTCGTGGCATCATCATCTCAGGCGGCCCCGCCAGCGTCTACGAGCCCGGCAGCCCCACTGTCGATCCTGAAATCTTCTCGCTAGGAGTCCCGGTCTTAGGAATCTGCTATGGCCTCCAACTGATGGCCCACTTGATCCCTGGCGGCAAAGTCACCAGGGGCATCAAAGGTGAATACGGCCTCGCGAATCTGAAGATCACCGAGCACGACAAGTTGTTCGATAACTTCCAAGCTGTCTCTGAAGTCTGGATGAGCCATCGCGACCGTGTCGGCGAAGTGCCCGAAGACTTCAGAGTCACGGCAACCACAGAAACATGTCCGATAGCCGCAATGGCCAACGACTGGCGCAAGCTCTACGGCATCCAGTTCCACCCCGAGGTCGTCCACACCCAGGGCGGCAAGATCATTCTGGGCAACTTCCTCTTCACCATTGCCGGCTGCGAGCAGGATTGGGAACCCACCCGCCAGCTCGAAGAGCTGGAAGACGAAATCCGCCGCACCGCCAGAGGCCGTAACGTCTTCTTCTTCGCCTCCGGCGGAGTCGATTCGACAGTAGCCTTCTCGCTCTGCCTCAAAGCACTAGGCAAAGAGCGTGTACATGCGGCCTACGTTGACACGGGCCTGATGCGCGAGGGCGAAACGGACTTCGTAAGAGAAGTTTTCACCAAAATGGCTGGGGACTCCTTCGAAGTAGTAGACGCCAAGCAAGAATTCCTGTCAAAGCTAACCGGAGTTGTCGAGCCCGAAGCCAAGCGTAAGATCATCGGCGAAGAATTCGTAGCCACGCAAGAGCGGATCCTGGAAAGCGGCCGATTCCTCGACGGCAAATGGATCTTGGGACAAGGCACCATTTATCCAGACACAATCGAAAGCGGAGGCACGGCCAAGGCAGAGGTAATCAAGACCCACCACAACCGTGTAGCCGGAATCCAGCGGCTGATCGAAGAAGGCAGGCTAATCGAGCCGCTAGCCCAGTTCTACAAAGACGAAGTCCGTCAGGTAGGACGCGCCATCGGCCTCCCCGACGACCTCCTGGACCGCCACCCCTTCCCAGGCCCAGGCCTGGCAATACGCTGCCTGTCGACAGCAAAAGCCGAACCCTCAAGAAAAGTAGATTCCGGCTACGTCCTGCCTGTGCTAAGCGTGGGAGTCCAGGGCGACTCCAGAACCTACCGCTCGACCCTCGCCCTCGAACAATACACCGAAGAAGCCTTCGCCACAGCGACAGAGCTAATCAACCAACTAACGGACGTAAACCGGGTAGTAGCGCTAGTCCGAGGAGTCGCCCCCCTAAGCGACTTCCAGAGCCACATCTCAGCGATAGACGAAACAAGACTCACGCGACTTCGAGACTGCGATTCGATAGTGAGAAAGCTCTCTTACGACAGCGGCTTCGAAGAAAGAATCTGGCAATTCCCGGTAGTTCTCCTCCCCTGCGGAATAGAAGGCAAACCTGACTCAGTGGTGCTGAGACCAATCGACAGCGTAGACGGCATGACAGCGAAAGCCGTCCCCATGCCAAGCCAACTCCTTGAAGAAATGACAACCAAACTAATGAAAGTCCCCGGTATCGCCGCTGTCTTCTTCGACCTGACCAACAAGCCCCCGGCCACGATTGAGTGGGAATGAGCAAGCCAGCCTTATTTAGTTCAATTCGCGGCGTTCGGGCCGCATCGATCGAACCTCTTACAAGTTAACTTCCCCTTGAGGGATAGATGGTCAAGGGGTCCAAATCAGTAGTGTTTTCTTGTTTCGAGGTAGTTTCTTGGCATGTTAATTCAGATTGGGCTGGACCTTACTCGTATTGCTGCCCTTGGTAGGGCCTTTACTGGCGCCATGCACTACTGTCCAAATTAGCCGGGAACCGGGTTGGGGACCCGCATAATGATTCGAGATTGGAGCGATTTTTCCTTGTTTGTCAATTGAAGTCCCCCTTGCTGTCCTATATCTTCATCGGTAAATAGCGTATTTTGATCTGGCTTGAAGTCCTTGCGAAGTATCAACGGACCTTCAAAGGGATGATCGATGAAGCGGAACAGATCGCGATAGACAAAGAGTTGATGATCAGGGCAGCCAGAAACTTCGGCATGACTTCATCTTGGGACAGGGGGATGATGGTGTTAGTGGAATCGTTCTTCGAATTTGTGCGGCGGTATCCGGCGCTTGCGGCGGCGCAGCGGGTTGGTGTGGCTGTTAGTGGGGGCGGGGATTCGGTTGCTCTGGCTTGTCTGGCCCGTGAGTGCTTTTCGGGGCTGACGCTCTTGCATATGAATTATGGGTTGCGGGGTGTCGAGAGTAATCTAGATGAGGCGTTCGTCCGGGATTTGGCTTTGCGGTTGAATTGTGACTTGCTCGTGGAACGGGTGG
>CAZZGS010000696.1:0-3077 GCA_964653845.1 uncultured Bryobacter sp. | reverse complement strand
GGCTTGATCCATCGGGACGGCGGCCTGATCGAGATTCGATTTGTAGGTGAGTGCGAGGTTGCGACGGGTGGCGATGGCTCGGGCCTCAATCAGCAGCCTTTCAACCGTGGCAAGGCGAATGGAATCGTCAGCGTAACGGACATCGAGACTTGCGAGGACAAGGCCGTTGATGGCGTTGCGGGCGTTTGGACTTGCCTCGATGTGGCCGACAGTTGCCATCAGGCCCGCAGTGGACTGGGCCGCAGCTTCGACGTGGTAGATCCATTCTGCAGCGGCGGCGAGGGCATCGCGACGCAGGTGCATGGGCGTCGTGCCAGCGTGGTTGGAATGGCCGGTAAAGGTGAGATCCAGGCGTGATTGGCCTGCGATCGCGTCCACAACAGCGAGCGGGAAGCCCAGACTTTCGAGCACCGGACCCTGCTCAATGTGGAACTCCAGGTAGGCTGCGGCATCCGTTTCGGCGCTTGCGATCCGACCTGGATCGAGGCCATAGGCGCGGATCGCGCTCGAAATAGAAATTCCATTGCGATCCGTGATCGGGAGCAAAGCTTCTGCGTCGCCGATGAGTGCGCGGCTGCCAATAAAGGGAACGCCAAATCGGACGCCTTCTTCTTCAGAGAAGCCGATGACTTCGAGTGCATAGGAGAGGTTTCGTCCGGCGAGGAGTTCGACCAGAGTGATGGCAATAACAACACCTAGGATTCCGTCGAAAGCACCAGCATTGGGCACAGTATCGAGATGCGAGGCGAGGAGGAGTCTGGGGCCATGGCCGATGGTGCCGCGCAAGTTTCCGGCGTCGTCGATGTGTACCGTCATGCCGCAGCTTTCCATCCAGGTGCGCAAGCTGTTGTGCACTTCCCGCATCGGGGGGCAGAGAAAAGTTCTAGTGGTGGCTGAAGGATCCTCCGATTGAGATGCAATCGAGCGGCAGCGAGCAACGGCGGCACCGGCAGCGTGGATCATGATCCCCTATAGGTGCTGTAGCCGAAGGGCGAGAGCAGGAGCGGCACATGATAGTTGGCTTCTGAATCGGATACGCCAAACCGAATGACAATTTCGTCGAGGAAAAGAGGTTCTGGCAGTTGGAGGCCAAGACCCCGCAGATAGGCACCGGCGTGGAAGGTGAGTTCATAGATACCTGTGGCAAGGTTATTCCCTGATAGCAGTGGCTCATCGGTGCGGCCATCTAAGTTGGTCCGGGCCGACTTGAGATGTTTGCGAAGCGAGCCGTCGACGAAGTGCAGATCAATGAGTAGACCAGCGGCGGGGAGGCCGCAGGCCGTATCGAGCACGTGAGTAGAGAGTCGGGCCATGGTGCTAGCGCCTCATGCTCAAACCGAGGACACCATAAGGTGGGCGTGCATCGGTATAGGCTCCGAGGATGTCACCTTGCTCAGCAATGGTGTCCCAGGTGCGATTGTTGGCCTCAAGATGGATCTCGGAAACTGTGGCTATTTCGGCGAGGACACGAGTGCCCAACTGGTAGATGACTTGTTGGATGCTGCCAGATTCAAAGGCGTCGAAGATTTCATGTGTGATGCGAGCGATATGGCGGGAGCACTGGCCATTGGTAAGTGCAGCGGAAGGATCGTTGTAGTGCCAATCGAGATCGAGCCACATGTGGAGAGGGCGATTTGTGATATCGGGCAGAGTAGTGTATTCATCGCGAACAAAACCCTTAAATGCGCTGCCGCCCAGTCGAAGAAGGCGGAAGCCATGAATGCCTGAAGTCGCGCTCACGACGCCCTGACGATTGATTTCTATACTCGCCGTTGTTTGTTCCGGGCCTGAAGGGGCGAAAGTCCAAGTGCCACGGGCAGTATGGGGAATTTGCCGGGCAGTGAGTTGAATTCCTTCTGCCTGCGGATAGAGAGCGATGAACTTTTCAGCGAGGAATTTCACGTAGGCTTCGAGATCGTGACCCTGGAAATTCATGGTTTCGCATTGGATGAAGTTCTTCATTGAATCGGTGGCAATGAGACCCGTATTGTCGCCTGTAGTGTAGGTGGGCCAGAACGAATCCCCGTAAAGGAGCATTTTGACGTTGGCGCCAAAAACTGCAGTTTCGCCTTCGGGGGCCTGACCATCGCGATTCAAGCGATAAACGGTGACGTCGCCTTTACCGTAGTAATTTCTCTTCCAGCCGCTTGCGAAAGATTCCAAGCAAGCCTCCTATTTGAATTGATCTTCAAGCCGAAAAGCGGCAATGCGAAAGACCTGCTTGAGGGCAGTTTCGAATTCTTCCTCTATGGTGGCATTGAGCCGGGATTCCAGAGCAGCGAGAATCTCGTGTTTGGTGCTGCCTTTGACAGCAAATAAAAAAGGGAAACCGAAGGTGTTGCGGTAAGTCGCATTGGCTGCCTGCAGGCGAGTGAATTCTTCGGTGCTGAGGCGATCGAGGCCTGCGCCAGCCTGCTCCCCTATTGACGCGTCGCTCATGCGAGCTTTTGCGCCAAGATCAGGATGCGTACGCAGTAGCTTGAGTTGTTCCTCACGACTGGCAACGATCACTTGATGCGACATGGCATCCTCGAGTGCGTGAAGGCTGGTAAAGGGGCGGCTGGCCCAAGCGCGTTCAGCTACCCAGGGGGAGTCTTCGAATATCCAGCCAAGAGTCGCAACGAATGCGTTCTGATCGAGTAAATTGATTTGACTCAGGCTGGTAGATGTTGCCATCCGCTACATGGTACCCCGAGACAATGCGATCAGCGGAGGATCTCTTTGATGATGCGGCCGTGGACTTCGGTTAGACGTTCGCGGCGGCCTTGGTGGAGGTAGCTGAGCTGATCCTGGCTGAGTCCGAGCTGGTTAAGGAGAGTGGCGTGGAGGTCGCGGAAGTGAACCGGGTTTTCGGTGGCCTTGAGGCCGATGTCATCGGTTGCTCCGTAGGCGAGACCGCCCTTGAAGCCGCCGCCGGCTGCCCACATGGTGAAGCCAGTGTTGTGGTGGTCTCGGCCGGAACCTCGTTCCGATTCCGGGGAGCGACCGAATTCCCCGCCCCAGAGGACGATGGTGGAATCGAGTAGGCTGCGGCGCTTGAGGTCTTGCACCAGCGCGGCTGTGGGTTGGTCAGTGAG
>CAZZGS010000695.1:0-3081 GCA_964653845.1 uncultured Bryobacter sp. | reverse complement strand
GTATCGCAGCAGATTGCGGGTATCTTGCATAACAATCCTGATTTGCAGACGCCGATGTTGCTGAACTATTATCCGAAGTCGTTTGATACACCGATGCAGGAACGGCTGTGGGTTCCGGCGGTGAAGTGGATGTTGCGCTTTGGGCAGGAAGTGCCTGAGGTTGGGGCTGAGCAGCAGTTGCCTGCGGAGTTTGCGGCGGTGCGGGACCGGTCGATTGATTTGTTTTTGAAGTCGCTTGAGAACAAAAGCGATGGACGGACACGGAGAGCGGCGTTGAGCCTGGCCGGGGATCCGATTCTTCGAAAGCATCCGAAGATTGCTCCGGCGCTGGCCAAGGCGAGCCCGCAGTATTTTGAGAAAGAGCCTGATGAGATTACCAAGCTTAGCCCTGGGTGGAAGAGGAACTGGGAGTATTTCAGGGATTGGGTAGCGCCCGAGATGACCAAGCCGAATCGTGAAGACCAGATGAGTTGCCTGGGTTGTCATGGTGTGGCGGGGCGTGTGCCGTCGATGGAGTTGGCCAATGCAGATGATCTTGGCTATGTGAAGATGCAGGGGCTGGCTAGTAATTACCGGGCGTTGCTGGAGCGGGTGAATGAGAATTCCGTTGAGCAATCGAAGATCTTGCGCAAGCCGCTAAATGTGCAGAGTGGGAAGGAAGATGGGCATCAGGGCGGGCGGCGGTTTAACCCGAATGATCAGGGCTACAAGATTTTGGAGCAGTGGGTTCGTGATGCGGCTCGCCTGAAGGGTCAGAAGGTTTCGGCCGGGAATCAATGAACTATCAAGCAGAGTTGGTTGGAGTGTTTGGAACTCCGGTAGCGGAGAACCCGACCGGAGCGATGCAAGAGGCAGCGTTTGCCGCTCTTGGTTTGAATTGGCGCTATCTGACGATTGAGGTGGGGCCTGATGGTTTGGCTGAGGCTGTAGCCGGGGCGAAGGCGATGGGCTTTCGTGGCTTCAATCTGACGATTCCGCACAAGGTGTCGGTGATTCCGCTGCTGGATAGCTTGAGCCGTGAGGCAGAGCTGATTGGTGCGGTCAATACCGTGCGGCGGGATGGGGATTTGTGGATCGGTGAGAATACCGATGGCCGGGGTTTTTTGAGGGCTTTGAAGGAGGATGCGCAGGTGGACCCGCGAGGCAAATTTGCTGTGTTATTGGGCGGGGGTGGAGCGGCCCGGGCGATTGCAACTGAACTGGTGCTGGCGGGGCTGGAGCGGCTGCTGGTGGTGAATCGGTCTGAGGATCGTGGGTTGGAACTGGTGGAGGATCTGGTGAAGAAGACCGGGGCGAAAGTGGAGTTTCTACTTTGGCCGGACCGTTGTCTTGAGGTGCCTGCGGATGCGGATTTGCTCGTGAATGCGACCAGTGTCGGGCTGTATCCGAATGTGGAGGCGATGCCGGCAGTGAATCTTCGAGGAGCGCCTGCGGGGCTGGTTGTTTGCGATGCAGTGTTCAATCCTGCGGAGACCATGATGCTGCGCCATGCGAAGGCTTTTGGGCTGAAGACTCTCGATGGCCTTTCAATGTTGGTGTATCAGGGAGTGATCGGATTTGAGATCTGGACTGGGCAGAAGGCTCCTGAGAAAGTGATGAAAGATGCACTGAGCCGGGAACTGACCTGTTAGATTGGAAGTATGAAGGGCAATCCTGAAGTAATCCACCACCTGCAAGAGGTGTTGAAAGCGGAGTTGACCGCAATTAGTCAATACATTCTCCACTCGGAGATGATGGACAACTGGGGCTATAAGGGCCTCGCGAAGTTTACAAAAATGGAAGCGATCGGCGAGATGAAACACGCCGAAGCTGTTCTTGAGCGCATGTTGTTTTTGGACGGCATGCCCAACATGCAAGAGCTGTTCAAATTGCGAGTCGGGCAGACCGTAAAAGAGATGCACGAATACGACTTGGATTTGGAACTGCAGGCGATCGCGCGATTGAATAAAGCCGTAGCTGTGGCAGTTGCAGCAGGTGACAATGGCAGCCGTGATCTTTTTGAGAGCATTCTGAAGGACGAGGAAGGTCATGCCGACTTTCTTGAAGCTCAGCTCACGATGATTGAGCAAATGGGTTTGCCGAATTATTTGATGGCGCAGATAGAAAAAGAAGGCGCGTAGGTAGTTTTACTAGTTTTGGCGGCGGAACGATACACTGATACGTATGCGTTCCGCCGTTTTGTTTTTGGCCATGGTTTTATCACTGTCGGCCCAGCGTCCTTTTAGTGGAGCTCCCGAGACCAAGCAAGCTTTAGACAAGCTGAATGTGGTTGGGAGTGTTTTGATGATTGCCGCTCATCCCGACGATGAAAATACTGGCGTAATTGCTTATTTGGCGCGAGGGAAGAAAGTTCGCACGGCATACTTGTCGCTGAATCGTGGTGAGGGTGGGCAGAACCTGATCGGGTCTGAGCAGGGTGTCGAGATTGGTGTGATCCGCACGCAGGAATTGCTGGCAGCGCGGCGGATTGATGGCGGGGAACAGTTCTTTACTCGGATGATCGACTTCGGGTTTTCAAAGACTGCAAAAGAAACGATGGAGAAGTGGGGCCGCGAGAATATTTTGCGGGATGTGGTTTGGGTGATTCGGAAGTACCAGCCGGATGTGATCATTCGCCGCTTCTCGGGTACGCCCGATGACGGGCACGGACATCACCAGACCTCGGCGATGATTGCGGATGAAGCATTTGCAGCGGCCGCCGATGCTACGAAGTTTCCCGATCAGTTGAAGTTTGTTGAGGTGTGGCAGGCGAAGCGGCTGGTTTGGAATTCGTTTGGGTCGATGCGGCAGATTGAAGTGGATCCGGCGAGCCAGCCGGATAAGGTGTCGATGGACGTGGGCGAGTTTGATCCTTATCTCGGGTATGGGTATGGCGAGATTGCGGGTTGGAGCCGTTCGCAGCATAAAAGTCAGGCGATGGGTGCGGCTGAGCGCAAGGGTGCGCAAGTGAATTTCTTCTCGTTCATCAAGGGTCAACCGATGAAGAAGGATCTTTGGGAAGGCATTGATACTAGCTGGAATCGTGTTCCAGGGGCAGGGAAGATTGGTGAGCTGCTGGCCAAGGCTGCCAAGGAGTTTGAT
>CAZZGS010000694.1:571-3083 GCA_964653845.1 uncultured Bryobacter sp. | reverse complement strand
CCGCGCCCTTGCCACTCCTGTCTGTCCGAAGCAGCGAGTCCAAGCCAATCAGCGCGCCGCGCATCAGCACCGGATTTGTGGACGGCCTGACGCGTCAATATCCATTTTATTGGCTTTTTTGACGGTTTTCTTCACGATTGCTGCCAAACGGAGGCAATGAGTCTCTTCGGCTAAGCTAGGCTGTTAAGCGGCCAACTACTAAACATTAAACAACTTACGTCTGAATTGCATGTCAATTTGAGCCTTCCATCTCGCCCTCGGTAACGGCCCGGATTTTCTGAAAAGCGCAAAGGGACAGGTCGACTTTGCGTAATTTTCTCTCATTGATCACTGTTTTCCTGATCGTGATCACCGTTCTTGTTTTCGTTGATCAGGTCGGAGCGAAGCGACGTGGGTGTTTTGATTTAGCTTGAGGTGATCACGCAAAGGCACCAGCTTGATCCGTCATTGTGCGTTCTATTGGCTTTTGTGACTCTTTTCGCCAAGATAGGCGTCAACAGGGCAAAATCAAGACTTTCATCCAAGCCATACTGATTTGTGGCTAAGTAATCGAACAGAAAACACTTAAGGCCCACTTGCATCGCCATGTGAGTTGCCTATCAGGTCCTTGGTCTCCGTCCAAATTTCTCAGAAAACGCAAAGAGATGGTCAACTTCCTCTTTTCGGACAGGGCCCCTTCGGATCGATTGATTGGCGGGGCTTTCGAGATCCGTCATCCATCACTCATACTCAAGTCATGAACCTGAAGAGTGCATCATTTCTGGCGTTAATCGGAACGCTCCTACTAACGATTCTGCTGGCCCTGGATTTTGTCAGGACTCTTTCGGGCGTCATGAGTGACGTGGTTCCGGTGATGGCGCTCCTGAGATCGCTGGTCTATCTGCTGGCAAGCCTCAGCGTCACGGTGTTCTTCTACGTCTTTCACAGATCGCAGTCCTGATCAACGCATGCCGCTCCACTGGGCGTCTGCGCAGCGCACTGAAAGCATCTGTGCATGCTTGCTAAAACGGCCCCGAGCGGCCTGGGTTGTAGCGAGGTCTATAGTGGGGTCCCAAAAGCGAAAATCGACCATCGAAATTCGGATGATCGCCTTAACTTGTTAATTCAAATGGTGCGGACGAGAGGACTTGAACCTCCACGAGATTGCTCCCGCTAGTACCTGAAACTAGTGCGTCTGCCAATTCCGCCACGTCCGCATAAAACCGGCAACCTCTCTATGTTCCCAAAGCCCAACCGCTGTGTCAATTCTGTATCAGAACTTCACTTCCACTCGCAGGGCACCGCTTCTGTCCTTGCCAAGGCCACGCAACACCAATACCTTCTCGCTTGCAAGCCACTCCACTCTTGCCCCTTCACCTTTGGCCATCTTCGTCACCTTCACCAGAGAGTTGGCAAAAATTACCCCCTCTTTCATCTCTACCGAACTCGCCAATAATCGCCTGGAAAACTCAACATGAATCGCCTCACCACGAATGATCACCGGCCCATCCTGCCAGATCACCCTCTCTCCCCCCACGACAAAGAACCCGGCCTTCTCCGCCTGGAAGTGCAACTCCTTTACCCCTGCCGGTACCTTTACTTCCAGCACCCTAAAATGCTCATTGGCGAAAATCTGCTTCTCGCTCAACCGCGCTTCCTTGGAAGCATCGATATCGGGGGGCATTACATTCATATTCGGCAACTGCTCCTTGCGCTGGGCGAGCAACGCCATCAGGATTAGAGTCTTCATGAAGACATTGTACGAATCAGGGCGAGCGCCGTGTTGGTATGCAGCGTAACGGTGTCATCCAGTTTCTCCGCATAGCCGCCAGCCAAAGTCACAAAAAGTGGGATCTTTCGCTTGCGGGCCGCCCGCATAACCATCAAATCCCGCTCCATCATTCCATCCATAGTCAGACGCAGCCCGCCCAGTTTGTCCTCGATAAACGGATCGCTCCCCGCAACATAAGCCACCAGATCCGGCCGCATGCACATGAACGCCTCATTCAACCCTGCCGACAACGCCGACAAATACTCGGCATCCTCCACACGGTCGTTCAATTCAACATCGAGGTCGCTTCGCATCTTCTCGTGTGGGTAGTTGTCCCGCTGGTGAATTGAAAAGGTAAACACACTGTCATCCCCGGCAAAAATCTCCGCCGTCCCATTCCCCTGATGAACATCTGTATCGATCACCATCGCCGTCTTGATCTTTCCGCTTTGCTGCAATACCCGAATCGCAATCGCCACATCATGTATCGCGCAGAATCCTTCGCCATGCCCGGCGAAAGCATGATGAAAGCCCCCTCCAACGTTGAACGCCGCTCCGTCTCTCAGTGCCGCCTCGGCAGTCGCAATGCTACCGCCCGCGTGATACAGGAAGCCCTGCACCATCGGTTTTGAATACGGAATCTCAAGTTTCATCACCTGCTCATAGCGGATCGTCCCGTCCATCAGTGCCGCCACCCATTCCGGCGAATGCACCAGCATCACCTGGTCGCGAGTTGCCGCCTCTGGCACCAGCAAATTGCCC
>CAZZGS010000694.1:0-561 GCA_964653845.1 uncultured Bryobacter sp. | reverse complement strand
TTTTTGCCCTGGTGCAAGAGCCCTTTCTGCTCCAGTTCATCCCGAACTCGCTGGAACTTTACTGATGGAAAAACATGATCGCCAAGCCGCAGATGGTAGCTCGGATGGTAGCTGAACTGAAAAGGTACTTTGCCCACGGATATACTTATAGTTTTACCCCCCGAATCGAAAGGAAGCAATGCGTAAAAAGGTAACAGTTGTTGGAGCCGGAAATGTAGGGGCCTCGTGCGCCCTCCGGATCGCAAATAAGGAACTCGCCGATGTCGTTTTGGTTGACATCATGGAGGGCGTCCCGCAGGGCAAAGCCCTCGATCTGCTGGAGAGCGGACCCATCGAAGGCTATGACGTCAGCATTACTGGCGCGAATGAATATTCGACCACGGAGAATTCAGATGTCGTCGTCATCACCGCCGGCTTCCCTCGCAAGCCCGGAATGACCCGTGACGATCTTCTGATGGCGAACTTCGAAATCGTCAAGACCGCCACCGAAGGCGTCGTCAAGCATTCTCCCAACGCGATTATCGTTGTTGTCACCAACCCTCTCGATACCATGTGCTACAC
>CAZZGS010000693.1:0-3085 GCA_964653845.1 uncultured Bryobacter sp. | reverse complement strand
ATTTATAATTTTTTAATATATACATTCAAATTTTCAAGACGCTATAAACTATGAAAAAGCATGAATGCAATCCGTGCGCAGAAATTAAGATTGATATGAGTGGCATTAAAGACATGAATAAAAAAGTAATTGCAGCCGTCTACTTAGAAAACCCATTAATTGGATAAAATCTTTCGTTCAAACCATACCGGACATGGAGGTTTGGCAACATATGTAATTATATAATGACCTTTCAGGGCTATGGGTTGGAACATTGATCAAACATGCATTTCGCTAAACTTAATGCAATGCATTTCGCGGGCTAAAAGGGTAACCCAATAAATTAAAAGGCCAGAAATTCCATTTTAATTTCTGGCTTTAACATGCTGATATTAAAAGAATCTATTCCTTCACAATCTTGTTGACATATGTCGAACCATTCGTTGTGATCTGTACCACATGGATGTGAATGCAAGCGTCGGGATATATTTTGATGAATACGCAATGATTTTCCTTTACGGAGCGCTCAAAACCAAATTCGAAAGAATGGTAAAACAGATCGATAAAGTGCACGCCAAGAACAGAAAATTACCGAATGGCGGTCCTACCCTACTTTTGGTTATAACCAAATTCATAATCAGCCTTCAATAAAATCGAATCGCATTACCTGTGTCTTCCGCGTCTTTTGCCTACTGGATATTCCGGTGATACTGACCCCCTGTTCCGGTGATACTGACCCCCCCGGTAGGTTTAGATTTTGTTCATGATGAACATGACAATATTACTGTTTTTTGCGCATTGATTCTCCCTTGATTTCTATTCGATGGGCTTGGTGTATTAGTCTGTCCATTATGGCGTCTGCAATGGTTTCGTCACCGATCATTTCGTACCAGTTTGCCAGTGGTAGTTGGCTGGCTATGATTGTAGAGAGTTTCGCGTGTCTTTCCTCTATTATTTCCATCAGATCAAGTCGTTGTTGTGCATCCAGGGCCATGAGACCAAAGTCATCCAGGATGAGTAGTTGTTGCTTTGCGAGCTTGTCCATAAATTTGAAGATGGTGCCGTCTGCTCTGTACATTTTGAGTTTGAGCAGTAGCTTTTGCGTGTTGAAGTACATGGTTTTATATCCCATGGCACAAGCCTGATGACCGTATGCGGATGCGAGGAAGCTTTTTCCGGCACCGGTAGGGCCACTGATGAGTACGGATTCACCACGGTCTATGTAGCTGCAGTCTGAGAGGCTAAGGACAAGAGATTTGTCCAGTCCCCGACCTTGCTTAAAGGATATTTCTTCAAGCGAAGCCTGATAGCGGAAGGAGGCATTCTTTTCAAGTCGGTTGAGCCTGCTGTTTTGCCTGTGCTGTACTTCAGCCTGGAGGAGTAATTCCAGTCCTTCACTCAGGGTTAGTGTGGTGTTTTGACGGGTCTCGATCAGTGACTGCCAGCTGCGATTCATGCCTGAAAGGCGCAAGGATTCCATTTGTTCTGTTACTTTCATGTTGTTTGATTTTTAAAGGTTTATAATTGATTTTGATAATACGCTGCTCCCCGGACATTGTCATGTGGGGGTGTTGTGGCCACCTGTGGGCTTTCAGTTTGGTATACCATGCCGCTTTGGATAATGCGATTGATGTAGCCATAGTTGATCACTCCGATGTCTAATGCCTGCTTGCAGGCCATGGAGAGTGTGGTTTTGCCGTGGCGGCGTTCGAGGCTGCGCAGACCTTCACAACTCTTGTAGGCTTGCTCGGGATGTTTCTTGCTCGCAATGATGATCTTTACCGCTTCCAGCAAGTGCTCTGAGGTTTTGGAAGCCCACAGCTCATAATATTCCGGACTTCGGTCCAGGTATTGACGATGGTGAGAGGGCATGTGATCATTTACCGAAGTATAGCTGTGAGGCTTTGCGTCGCGGGCATGCATGGCTACCATTTCTGATTTTACGAAAATCCTTACTGTGGTAGCGGTGTATATAAGCTTGACCTTCTGACCCGTAAATCTGTATGGTACACTGTAGTAATGCTTGTCTTCGGTCAAGCTGATATGTGCGTTCTTCTGAACTGTTACTTCCCGATACTTTTTGATCTCGTAGGATTGCTCGGGAAGGGGTAAAAGCAGATGTTTTTCGTGCTGCTCAAAGCGGATTATCCTGCTGTCGTCATGACCCTGAAAGGGTTTTGCATTAAACTCATTTTGCTTTCTACGGATGGCGGCATTGAGCTCGGCGAGGCTGAAGAACTTCTGATTGCGAAGGGGTGCATAAATATGGCTATATGCATTCTTGACCAGGTTTTCTACCAGGGATTTGTCCTGGGGTTTGGCACTCCGAGTGGGCAGGATGGCCGTGTTGTAGTGATTGGACAGATCTTCTAGCAGGCGATTTATTTCTGGTTCGTACCGATCAGTTCTTATCACTGCCGATTTGAGGTTATCGGGCACAATGGCTGCCGGCACACCACCTAAAAAGTGAATGCAACGTGTCAATGCCATTAAAAAATCTCCCACCTTCTGGCTTGCAACAGCTTCTAAGTAGCTGTATTTGCTATAGCCAAGGGTGGCGGCAAAGGCTTCCACTTTGTGCACTTCTCCGGTATTGCGATCAATCCATTCCATCTTCTTTCCAGCAAAATCGATAAAGAGTTTATCGCCCGGAGGATGGCTCTGGGTCATGGATAGCTTGCGCATTTTGTCAATTTCCTGCAGGTGAAAACAGAACTGGGAGTAGCTGTATCCGGTGGTATTCTGTTGGCGGTACTCTTTCCACAACAGCCATTTGTTGACCCCTGTGCGCTTCAATTCCTGCTCAAAATAATCTGCCTGATCAAGAAGGTGATCAAAGCGTGAAAGAGCATTCTGATCATGCCCAGAAGGATTTAAAAGCTGGTGCTCCAGCACGGGATCTGAAATAGTGAGCACTGCTTCCAAACTCATGTTTTGCTCTGCAAGAAGCGCCAGATATTTGCGCACAGTATTTTTGGAAATGCCACACAGGCGAGCAATACCTTTGATGGAGTTGCCTTTGTTGTGAAGTCTGTAAATCTCTTTTATTTGACTCATGGGTTTAGTTTTGGGTGCCATCATTGATCATTTAGTGTATCCACTAAGG
>CAZZGS010000692.1:0-3088 GCA_964653845.1 uncultured Bryobacter sp. | reverse complement strand
GACACGAAGGGCTTCGCCCAGGCTCATCGTCTTGGTGATCCCCAGGTTGCAACTCCAGGCACCGGGGCAGGTGACGATATCGTCGATCTCGTCGGCACCGGCTTCTGCCAGCTTGGCCTGCTGCAAAATGGCGTAGATTTCGCGCAAGCGGTTTTGCTGCACCCAGGCAATGTTCAGATTCTGATCAATCGTGATGCGAACCAATCCGTCGCCAGCGGCACGGGCGATCTGCGCCACCGCACGCATCTGCTGCGAGGTCATGTTGCCTTGTGGCACTTTCACGGTCAGAACCACGTTCCCGGCCTGACGCTGCGGCTTGACGTTCGTTTGAAGCCAGCGCTCGTAGTCTGGCGGAAGGTCCGGTAGAACCGGCAGCAACTGGTCGCGACCAAGCTGGCGCGGTTCTGCAGAGTAGGCACCAAATCCCTCGGGTACCTCTTCAGGTGCCGCAATCCCACCGTTGGCTAAAATATCGGCGTATTCCAGCTCAACCTGTTCCTTAAACCAATCCCAGGACCGCTCACGCACAATAAACTTCAACCGAGCCTTGTGCTTGTTCTTGCGATTCCCGTACTTGGCGAAAACGCGAATCACCGCTTCACAGCGATTCACCAGGCGTTCTACCGGTAGAAACTCGTCGAGCACCTGAGCTTCGCTCGGCACAGGCCCAAGTCCTCCAGCGGCCACAATCTTGAAGCCGCGCTGGCCGTCCTGGATCCGGGCGTGAAAACCCATATCGTGGATTCCGCCCACCGCGCAATCCGTCTTGCATCCACAAAAGCTGATCTTGAATTTACGGGGCAGATTGTCGGTCAATTCCTGATGCAGGAAGGCGAAGGCCGCCTGACGCAAGTAAGGGGAGATGTCAAAAACTTCGTCGATCGAAATTCCGGCCAGTGCGCAACCGGTAACATTACGAACCGTGTTGTAGCAAGCTTCACGGGTGGTCAGCCTGACCTTCGAAAGCTCTTCCAGCAAATCGGGAACCACCGGCAGCGGCACAAAGTGGAACTGCATATTCTGACGCGTCGTCAAATGCCCCCTGCCAGCAGCGTATTTGTCGGCAATATCCGCCAAGTTCTCCATCTGTTCAGATGTCGACAGCCCACCAGGAACTTTTGTGCGAATCATCTGCACCCCAACCTGACGCTGGCCATACACGCCCCGCCTCAGGCGGATCGCGCGAAATTCGTCGTCAGTGTACTTGCCAGCCAGAAAATCATTGACCTGCGACCGAAATAACGTGAGGTCAGCATGGACGGTCTGGTCAAATTGAGCGGCGACTGAGGTTTGCGTTTGCATTGTGATGATTCTCTATCAAGATTACTATGATTCGTCCTGTTTTGGAAGCATTACAAATCTTCATGTAATCGAAACCCAATTGGGCTAATCTGAAATTATCCCCCGTCAGGTCTCTTCTGAAAGAAACAATTTTATGAAACACACCCTTCGACTCGCTACGCTCTTGGTGTGCTCGCTATCCCTAATGTTTGGACAAGCGGACGCCAACAAAGGCCAGATCATCGGCACCGTCACCGACCCCAACGCGGCCGTGATCGCCGGAGCCAAGCTGGTTCTCAAGAATGTCGGCACGGGCATCACCCGTGAACTCACCTCTAGCTCTGTCGGCACCTACCGTGCCGTTTTAATGGACCCAGGCACCTACGAAGTCACTGCCAACACCTCAGGATTTGCTGAAAAGAAAATCGCCGGTTTGGTACTGAACGTCGGTTCTACCATCACCGTCAACATCCAGATGAGCGTGCAGTCTACAAGCACCACTGTCGATGTCGGCGAAACCCTCCTCCAGGATGCAGTACCAGTAGCAAGCGCTCTGGTGAATAGCATCGCGATCACAAACCTGCCGATCAACGGTCGCCGCTTTCAGGACTTTGTATTACTAACCCCGACTGCGGTGGTCGAAGGCGCTTCTCGCAATCAGATTTCCTTCGCCGGCCAGCGCGGCATCAATTCCAACATCATGCTCGACGGAGCTGATTACAATCAGCCTTTCTTCGGCGGCATCCGCGGCGGCGAACGTTCTACCAGCATCATCACCGTGCCGCAGAGCGCTATCGCCGAGTTTCAGGTTCTCGCAACCGGTTACTCTGCCGAATATGGCCGTTCCACCGGCGGCGTGATGAACACGATCACCAAGTCTGGCAACAACGAATTGCACGGCGACGGATTCTACCAGATCCGCCATCGTGCCCTCAGCGAATTCAATCCCGTAGTACTAATCCGTCCTTCCGAAACTCTTCAACAGTTTGGTGGAAGCATTGGCGGCCCGATTAAGAAGAACAAGCTCTTCTGGTTTGTTGCAGCCGAAAGCCAACGCTCCGCAACCCCCCGTCAGGTGGTAATTCCTTCGCTGACAGGAGTTCCTGTGACCGCTCGTAATACAGAAGCCATCACTCTGCTTCGTAGTTTCGAAAAGGGTTTCCAGCAGACCAACCGCGCCAGCGCAGTGACAGCCAAAACCGACTACGCATTCGCCGGCGGCCACAAGCTCACAATGCGCTACAGCTTTAGCGACTCGGTCGAAAAGAATGCTGTCACGGTTGGTGCCGCAGTCAACCCGGTCACCAACAATCCTGAAGAAAACGAAGGCAACGAGTTGGACCGCATCCACAACGGCGGCCTGCAGTATACGCACATTTTTTCGCCTTCCGTTGTCAACGATTTTAAGTTCTCGGGTTCTTATGAAGAGCGGCCCCGCACGGCGAACTCATCAAATCCCGGCGTCAACCTTCAAAACGTCTCCACTTTCGGAGCACGTTCCTTCCTCCCAACAGTGCAATCGGATAAGCGCTGGCAGATTACCGACTCAGTGACCGTGCTGCGAAGCAAGCACAGCGTCAAGGCTGGCTTCGATTTTAGCTACTTACCGACAGCGCAATCCTTCGGCTTCAACCAGTTCGGAAATTTCGCTGTAAACGGTGTCCCGGGTGCGGTGCTCGACATTGCAGGAGGCAATGGCACAAACGGTGGAAACCGCTTTGACAGCCCTCAAGTCACCTATAACCGGCAGATTGGAAATCTTCAAGCTGCCTTCTCGGCAAAGCAAATTGCGGCCTTTGTGCAGGAT
>CAZZGS010000691.1:0-3091 GCA_964653845.1 uncultured Bryobacter sp. | reverse complement strand
ACCCAAAGGTTCATGCCACCCTGCGGCCGGGTAAATCTCGATCCTTGCGGCAACACCTGCTCCAGCGTCTCAAGCGTAGTAGCCAGCCGGACTCGACCCGCATCCAGCACTCGTGCCAGATGCGCATCCAGCCGCCCGCTCCGCGAAAACTCAAGCAAGATCGCCTGCGACAACTGATCGGAATGCAGATCGGTCCACTGCTTGGCCATAGCCAACTTCCCGATCAACGCCTTCGAGCCAATCACCCAACCCACACGCAGTCCAGGGAAAGCAATCTTCGAAAAACTCCGCAGCAACAACGCTTGCGACCCAGCCCCCAAAGACCGAATCGTTGGCAATTCCTCGCCCGCATAGCGAAGCCGCGAATAGATATCCACTTCGACCAATAACCGCCGCCCCATCCGCGTAGCCTCGGCAATCTCGCGCCGCTCCCCCAGGCTCATCGTGTAACCCGTCGGATTGCGAAAACTCGGGGTCACAATCATCGCCTCAACAGCAGCCTGATTCGCATCCACCGTCAGCGCACGTTGAACCGCATTCCGCAGCCCAGGGTACACAGGCTCCTCGGCATGAACCAACCCACCGGGCCCAATCAGCGCCTTGTGAATCAGATCCAGCGCCTGCTGACAACCGGAAGTAATCAGAAGGTCATCTTCAGCAGGATCAAAAAGCCCCTCGTTGATCGCTTCTTGAATCAAATACTCCCGCAACGGCCCATATCCAAGTGGCGAACCAAGCTGTAATACCTGTGCCGCCGAATGACGCATCACCTCGGTCGTTACCTCTCGCACTTCATCAAGGGGAAACAATTCCTCGGCCGGACGCGAAGTCGAAAACGAAATCTCGCGCGTGTCTATCTGGGGCTTGTTCTGGACATAACTTCCCCGGCCCACCTGCCCATTGACGAGCCCATCTTCCTCAAGCAGTGCATAGGCAGCACTTACAGTGGCCCGGTTCAAGCTCAATTGCAAAGCCAGATCCCGAGTCGGCGGCAACCGGTCTCCATCCTTGAGCGCACCAGCCAATATGCTGTCCCGAAGCCCTTCATAGAGCTGGCGGTACAGTGGAATTTCTGATTGGCCGTTGATTTGAGGCAATTGGATCATATCAGGTATACATAATGGTAGTCCAATCCAGCCAACAGAGCAAGCCAATCAAGGAAATTCGTTTCAGCACCTGGACTTTACACCAACCCGAGCCATTCGACAACCAAACCCACGCGTATTGAGTCAGAAGGAGAATTCATCATGAAATCAACCATTTTCGCCCCGGCCCTTTGCGCCACAATCCTCTGCGGCCAAGACCGCAAACCCGCCCAGATTGTAGCCGACAGCACGCACCCAGAGCGATATTTTATGGAACAACTCGCATCCCAGGCATGGTCAAGCTCCACCTCGACAACGACGAGACCGGCAGGCTACGCGACGTCAAAGCGCTCAAGGGTCGTCCCGATTTGGTGGCTCCAGCCGAAGCAGAGGGCAAGCTAGTCCGATCCGCTCTCGAACTTGAACTCAATCTCCGCTTTGCCCCAAGTTACAATCGAGGCGAGTGAATCCCCACCTAGCCTTGGCCGTGATGACGTTTCTTGCTGCGGCAATCCAAGCTTCTGAAGTGCGTGGCCGCATCACAGACCCTTCCTCCTCTCCCATCCCAGGTGCCCGCGTCGCCATCGCAGGCCCCGTCAAACGCAATACCCGATCCAACGACAAGGGCGAATACTCCTTTGCCGATCTCCCCCCAGGCCGCTACTCGCTAGCCGCAACTGCACCCCAACTCTCCCTCCCCGCACCCATCCTCTTCACCCTCGAAACAACTCCACTAAAGATCGACATTGAGCTCAAAGTCAGCGTAATCACCCAGAGCGTCAACGTAGAAGAATCCGCCGCCAACGCCGTCGCCGCCGACACCCGTAACAACCCTGCCGCCCTGGTCCTGCGAGGCGAAGATCTCGACATGTTGGGCGACAAACCAGAAGACCTTATCTCAGACCTAATGGCTTTGGCAGGCCCTTCCGCCGGCCCGAGCGGCGGTGCCATCTTCGTCGACGGTTTCAGCGGCGGCCAACTCCCTTCCAAAGACGCCATCCGCGAAATCCGCATCAACCAAAACCCCTTCGGCCCAGAGAACGATCGCGTCGGCTTCGGCACCATCGAAGTCTTCACCAAACCGGGTTCAGAGAAATTTAAAGGCGCCATCTATTACAACTTCGCCGACGCCTTCCTCAACACCCGTAACCCTTACGCCGCCCGCAAGGCCCCCTTCAACCTCCACGAATTCGGCGGCAACTTTGGCGGCCCCCTGAGTAAAAAATCCTCCTTCTTCGTCGACGTTCGTCGCGACGATATCGACAATGGCGCGGTGATTTCCGGCGCAATCCTCAACCCCATCACGCTCGAAATCGTCAACCCTTACACCGACGTCCTGCGTATCCCTCAAAAACGCCTCTCCGTCTCCCCGCGAGCCGACTGGCAAGCCACCCCCAACTTCACCCTCACAGCCCGCTACACCTACCTCGAAGCTAGCGTAACTAACTCAGGCGTTGGCAGCTTCAATCTCCCCGAACGTGGAGTCCTGGCCAAGAGCGCATCAAACACCGCCCAACTCACCGGCACATGGATCCTCGGCCCCAACACAGTCAACGAAACCCGTGCCCAGTTCTTCCGCCTCGCATCCACAAACCTCCCCAACAACACCAACCCGGCAATTCAAGTATTGGGAGCCTTCAACGGCGGTGGCTCCACCATCGGCACCTCCGCAGACGCCCGCAACAGCTTCGAGCTACAGAACTACACCTCCACCAGCCGAGGATGCCACACCTTCCGCTTCGGCATCCGCTTGCGAGGCGAATCCGCCGGCACCAGAGTCTTTAACAACTTCAACGGCACATTCACCTTCGGCGGCCCCAGCTCCATCGAGCAATACCGCCGTGCAACACCAACCCAGTTCACCTTAAACGCCGGTCAGCCCTCACTCTCGGCAACACAAATCGATGCCGGTCTCTTCATCGGCGACGACTGGCGCATCCGCCCCAACCTCACCCTCGGCTACGGCCTCCGCTATGAAACCCAAACCAACCTCGGCGACCCCACCA
>CAZZGS010000690.1:0-3091 GCA_964653845.1 uncultured Bryobacter sp. | reverse complement strand
CCGTAGCCGCCCCGTCACTCACCGCAAACTGCACCAATACATTCGGCACAGGCACCCCGGAAGCGGTTCTCACCCTCGCTCCCAGCCTCTCAGACAACACAGCCCGCGTAGCCCCACTCTGCTGGTTCCCCACAAAAGCATCGAGCAGTGGCAAGGAGATGGGGCTCAATTCCTGCGGTGTCAAAAACAAACAAGTCGTATTCGCCGCAGCCGAAAAATGGCTCAACGGTCGCTTCGCAAACCCTGTCAGTCCAACCCGGGACTTCAACCGGTTCGACAAAGCAGAGTTCGGAAACCGCGCCAGATAAATCTCGATCCAGGCAGCAGGCGAACTAGAAGCCCCAGAAAGATCCAGCGCCCTCCGGTCCAAAGCGACATTACCCAACTCACACTCAGCCGAAGGATTGTTGTACCTCGCTACCAGCGCTCCATTGTCATAACCATCCAGCAGAAACTCAATCGCAGTATCGAGCGAACGCCCATTCACCTTCAGCGAGTAGAGATCATAACCCTGCGCCGCCGCAGACTCAGCAATCGTCACCAGACTGGCGACAGCACGATTGCTATAGTTCAGTGCGCACGCTCCGCGCTGTACCTCAAGCGGCATCGACCCATCGGCACGCATCTGCTGTAATCCAATGAAGTACCGCTCTACCGACAAAGCAAAACCCGCATCGTCACTGCGCTGAATCGAATCCATCATTAGGATCGAAGCCGCCTCCAACCCACGATAATCCGGTAAAGTAATCGAGCCTGCAACGGTGCCATAGAATCCCCTGAGCCAATTGGTGATAACCGTTCTGTCGGCAGCGACAAACGACTCCCGCTCAAGCGTAGGCCACAACAAGGTCAGAGGCTTCAGCACGATCGTCAGATTCGCTAGTGTGGTGTTGGCCAGTGCCCCGCTCTTAGCCCAGTTGGCCAGATTGCCGCCAATAATTCGAGCAGGCGTAGCGGCGCCAGTCGCCAGATACTCAGCCCCGTTCCTCGAAAGCACCTCACCAAAACTCTCAAGAGCATCCTGTGCCGCACAAGCCTGAAATGGCCCCTTCACGCAACTCGCATCCAGCACCGGGGCAATCGTTGGGCTCGCATAATTTAGAACCGCCCGCGAAATCGCCGCAGCAAAACCACGCACTTCCTCGGCACTAAACAAGGGGCGGCCAAACGGCGTCGGGTCCACTGCCTTAATTTCCGCTCGCTCATTCAGCAATCCCGGTAACCCGGCCGCAATCGCCCAATAGATTCGCAACACCTGCGTATTCGAAGGCAACTCGGTGGGGAAGCTCACCCGCCCGGTAACGCTATCCACGGCAAGCACATGAGTCGACGTGTATTCCGGAATCGTCACCCCATTCGGCTGATAGCTCGGGTTCATGGTAAACAACAGTTGCGTCGTCCCCCGGCTTCGTGAGATCCGAAAGACAAACTGGGGAATGGAAAACCCATCCGACATCACCAGATCCCGCACCGTTGTCTGAGCGAAAACTTCCTGATTCAGTTGACCACTAACCAACGATTCAATCTCGTTCACCTGCGAAATAACGGAACTAAATCGAAACGTCGGCGCAGACAAAATCGCAGCAGCATTCGGGTTCACAGTGCATATCAGGTTCCGGTTTCCTAAAGGAATCTGCCCCAGATGAGCCCGCCGCACATCAAGGTTCACCAGCGGCGCGGCTGGATTGGTGACACGATAGTCTTCAAATCGCAAGTTCCCGATCCGAGATGTCTCAACCATGGTGCAAGTATTGGCATTGCCATCCGCCCCGCAAACTGTCGCCGTGCGTTGAGCAAGCACTGGCATCACAAACAAGAACAAGAGTAGGGGACGCATGATGATGACTATGATGAATATACCGAAAGGACTGTTTCCAAAATGAAAAAGATGATTCTCCTCGCCGCCGGCATCTGCGGCGTCTTTGGCTTGGGCTACGTAAGTGGCGCCGGCGCCGCAGCAAAGAACCACGTCTTCGAGCTCCGCACCTACACCACCCCCGAAGGCAAGCTCGAAGACCTCAATGCCCGCTTCCGCGACCACACCCTCAAGATCTTCGAAAAGCACGGCATGAAGAATGTCGTCTACGGCGTCCCCGCTGAAGGCCCAACCTCCAAGAACACCCTCATCTACCTCCTGCAGCACGACAGCCGCGATGCCGCCAAGGCCAGTTGGGACAAGTTCCGCACAGATCCCGATTGGGCCAAAGCCCGCACCGCCAGCGAAGTCAACGGCAAGCTCACCACCAAAGTCGAAAGCGTCTTTCTCGAACCTACCGATTACAGCCCTATGAAGTAAGCGCTCTCTGCGCCATGGCGACGCCGCCTTCCCGCTCCGGCTGGATCGCGGCGTCAGCCCCCATCTCAATCAGCTTCGTCACATGCGGCTCATTCACTGCCCGCACAATAATCTTCAACTCCCGCTTCAAACTCCGCGCCCGTTCCATTGCCATCTCAACCGTCACAGCATTAGGCATCGTCAGGATCATTGCCCGTGCCTTTCCCACTTGTGCCGCATGTTGAATCTCCGGGCTCGTAATATCACCGTAGATCGCTTGCACGCCGATCTCCGCAATGTCCGCATAAAGCACAAAATCCGACTCAACCACCACCACGGCAATGCCCGACTCAAGCAAGCTCGCCACAGCCCCCCTGCCACTCCGTCCATATCCCGCCACCACCACGTGCCCCTCTGCCACAATCTCCTCTGTGCTTTCACTCATCACCACAGACTCACGCTCAAAGATCCGCTTCCATGCTCGCCCCAGCGGCACGGCAAAGGAAGAAACCACTGGCGATAGCGCCATCGTCAATACCGTACAAGTCAGCGCCAAATCATAAGTCGGCTTGGTCAACGCTCCTGAAGACAACCCCGCCCGGGCCAATACAAACGAAAACTCGCCTATCTGACTCAACCCCAATCCCACAATCCACGGTGCCATATTCACATATCCAAAGGCCCGCGTCGACAAGCCAATCACCAGCGCCTTAAGAACGAAAATGATCAACACAACTGCAACAATCTGGCCAAGACTGGAAATCACATAAGCAGGCTCAAACAACATCCCAACACTCACACAAAACAAGAGTCCAA
>CAZZGS010000689.1:0-3092 GCA_964653845.1 uncultured Bryobacter sp. | reverse complement strand
GCTTCCAAACTGTCCATCACGACATCTGGGATTACGATGTTGCCTCCCCGCCTCAGCTTTACGAACATAAAGGCAGGAAAGCCATCGCTGTTGGTTCCAAGACAGGTCACCTCTTCCTGCTCGACCGGCTCACCGGCAAACCCATCTTTGGCGTCGAAGAACGCAAAGTCCCGCAAAGCGACGTAGCCGGCGAATCCAGCTCTCCTACTCAACCATTCCCACTCAAGCCCGTCCCGCTTGTCCGTCACCGCATCACGGAAAGCGATATCGAAGCAACAGATCCGAAAGACCGCGAAGCCTGCATCGCCACTCTAAAGACGCTGCGCAACGAAGGCATCTTCACTCCACCCAGCGAGCGGGGCACACTGGTCATTCCAGGCAACATCGGTGGCATGCATTGGGGCGGCCTCGCCTGGGCCGGAAAGGACGGCATCCTCGTTGCCCCGGTCAACGATCTCCCCGCAATCATCACACTCATTCCCAAGTCCAACTTTCGCGAGGAGCGCTCCAAACATCCAGACCGCGAGACCACAGAACAGAAGGGCACAGACTTCGCCATGAGCCGGAAATTCTTCACATCCCCAAGCGGCAAACCCTGCGTCGCGCCTCCCTGGGGTAGTCTCGTTGGCATCAAGGCAGACTCAGGCGAAATTGCCTGGAAAGTACAACTCGGGGACTGGCCCAATCTCGGCGGCCCCACCATCAGCAGCAAAGGTGTGCTCTTCATCGGCGCCGATTTCAGCCCCTTCCTCCGTGCCTTCGATCCGCGCACGGGCAAACAATTGGGCCAATGGCAACTACCCACCAGTGCCAGAGCTACCCCAATGACCTTCATTGAAGACGGCAAGGAATTTATTGTCATAGCAGCCGGAGGCCACAACGCACCCATGAGCAAGCTCGACACAAAACTCGTCGCCTTCAGGATCGAATGACAAGCCGCCCTAAAGCCTCAGCTAGGGCTTCTTCTTCTTTGAAAAGTTCCCGTCGCAGGCACCGCGCGTCGAGTCAATCTGTTTGCACATAGGCCAACCGCCAGTCACTTGATCGAGCAGTACAGCAGGTGACGCCGCTGGCTTCAAATACTGCAATTCACTCAAGCGCAAACCTGACACATGGCGAAAGAAGAAAGCAGAAGCGGGAATCGGCCCAAACTGAATGGGTTCCGGGTAAGCGCTTCTAGTTTCCCGAACCCGCAGCTTGGCATCAAAGATCCCCGGCATACCTACAGGCTCAACACTGATACCTTCCATCACCAGCCTGCGTATCGGTTCATCCAGCAACCCGGCAATCACACTCGCGTGTCGCGTCCCGCGCGCTTCTATTCTGGACAATCGAATCCCGGCCATCTCTCCTGGCGGCTCCTTCCTAGCACCAATCCTAAGAAAAATCGGAGTTCCAACTCTATCCATCTTCACGTCCTCAATCACCACATCGCTGATCTTCCCGCCATCCACCGTTTCAAGCGCAATCCCCGGATTGCCATGTCGATTCCCTACCCCGCCCGTCATCGTGACATCCTTCACCCGGATCTTTGAAAAATCCCCGTACGATTCCGTCCCCAGCTTGAAAAACACACTCGCTGTCTTCAACCGTGCCCGCTCAATCGAGATGTTGCGGATCGGCTTTTTCTCCCCAAGCGAAAGACTCGTCTTCAGGCAAATCGCATCGTCGTAAGACTCAATATCCACATCGTGAATCAGGGCATCGGTCGTGCTATCCAGATCGATCCCGTCAGACAAACTCCGCGTAATCGTCACCCGGCCAATATCCACCCGGCTGCAACCAATCAGGCTAATCGCATAATTCGGAGCGCGATCAATAGTGAAGCCATCCAGCTTGATGTTGCGACACCGGCGCAATGAGATCGGCTTCGGCCCACCACGCGAAGTCCGTTCACATTCAATCCTCCCCGGCCCGTCAATCGTCACCCCATCGGCATCGCTGGCAAACAACAACGCATGCTCAAATCGCGAAGTCTCAACATCGGCAAACGGCTCAAAACCAAGCTTCTCAATCGGTGCATAGTCTGCATTCAATGGCAGCATCCGCAACACCGCTCCAGCAGCAAAACGAAAATGCGAACCAGATCGCAGTCGCAACGTCCCCACGCTATGAACCCCCGCGGGCAAAACGAAAGGCTTGCCTGTACCAGTCGCACTGTCGATTCCACTCTGGATATCTTTGGTATCAAGCGCAGCAACTGCGGCAATCAATAGAACGGGAACAAACACGCCTCTCATTCTACTGGCACATCCTCTAGTTGTTGCAATTGAAACCCAAAACAGATAAAGTCTGCAAATATGCTTAGTGGTAGCTCATCAAACATTGCAAAGTTGGCAATGGTCAGCCTTCTCTTCTCTTCACTCAGCTTCGCCCAAAGCGAACGCGGGCTCATCGCCGGCACGGTAACAGATCAATCCGGAGCGGCACTGGCAGGTGCCGAGGTGGTGGTAGTCAATCGAGACACCAATGGCACATTCAAGGTGCTCACATCAGGCAGTGGTGAATTCGCTGCGCCCAATCTAAGCCCCGGCGCATACCGAATCACCGTCACCGCCACTGGCTTCAAGCGTTACATCCAACAAAACGTAATCGTCGCCGCCTCTTCATCAGTCCGCCTCGAACTCCAACTCCAACTCGGCCAAGTCTCAGAACAAATCGAAGTCACTGCCAACGCGGCCGCTATCCAAACCGACACCGCCAAGGTCTCGACCCAGGTCCAAAACAAACTGGTCGACGAACTCCCTCTCGTAGTAGGTGGCGCAATGCGCAGCCCCTTCAACCTCGTCGCCGTAGCCGCAGAAGCTCGCGGTGACGGCCAACGACTCTCTCTCGGCGGCGGCCAGGCAGCCGCTTGGGATGCCACCCTCGACGGACACAGCGTCGGCACTAACCGCTCAGGCGACACCGCCGAAGCCGCGCTCAACACTCCCTCCGTCGAGGGCCTCACCGAATTCTCAGTCGACACCAACGGCTTCAAGGCCGAATACGGCCAGGCTGGCGGCGGTGTCATGACCTTCGCCTCTAAATCCGGCACCAACGACATCCACGGCACCGTCTACAACTTTCTCCGCAACGACGCCATGGACGCT
>CAZZGS010000688.1:0-3097 GCA_964653845.1 uncultured Bryobacter sp. | reverse complement strand
ATCCCATCCCGGAACCCATCGGCCGGCGCCTTGTGTTTGCTTGAGGGACTTCGGGTAGAAGCTGGTGATCGGCTGTCGACGTAGCTTATCGGCTTGAACCAATTGAGGAGCGTGCCTGGGCTATGATGGGGGCAATTGAGACAGGCTGTAGTTTACAAAGGCGAAGATGGGCAGTGGGTGGCCGAATGCTTGAGTCTGCCGGGTTGCGTGAGTCAAGGGCAAACCCGCGAAGAAGCCGTTAGCCATATTCGCGAGGCGATTCAACTCTACATCGCGGTGTTGGCTGAAGATGAGCTACCGATTCCCGAAGAGTGATTCGATACGCTTCTGGTTGCGGTGTGAGCAAGCTCTTGGGAGTTTCTGGCCGCGAATGTAGCCACGTATCCAACCTGCGCCTACCCTAAAACCGTCAAGCCTAAGCCTGGAAATTCCCGAAACCCCTGATCGAAAGTTACCAAACGCCGCCCCGAACTGAGAGCCAAAGCCGCCAAATACCCGTCATTCACTAGCTGCGGAGTCGGCTGAGAATACCGCCACATGGCCGGGAGTTGCCGCTCTGTCTCCGCGTCCTCCCCAACAAACACTACGCGGGCATCCTCGGCCAACTCGCCCAACACATTCCAACCAACGGACACCGGCATTACCGTGTCACCCATTACCCGCTTCGTCGCCAACAATCGAACTACTGTCAATTGCACTAGCAGACAAAATCCAAAGTCTTGGTCCCCTAAGCCTCGATACCAAGTCCGAGACAAGTGGTGATGGGTGTGTCTTTTCACTATTGAAGCGAGCGCCACATCAGCATCAACGAAATAGGAGTTCATCTAGCTCTTCGCTCGAAAACACCGGAATCTTCGGACCATCTACGCTGCCCACTGCCGGAGGTTCCCGACGCACCCGAGCGACCGCCTTTCCTCCACTCAGCTTTAACTCCAAAGACGTAATGAAGAACTCACGCAGACTCTTACCTCGTGCGCCGACATCAGCTTTACCCGCCGCATCAAATCATCAGGCAACTCAACGGTAGTCCGCATATGCCATATTTTTGCCACACATCCCGCACACTCGTCAAGACCCTGGGGCGAAGTTGCTTGCGTTGCGGATGCTTGGGATTGTCATCTTTGTGGCTTGAAGAACGTGTTGGCTGGTCTAGAGTGGTTGACCTGTCCCAGACGGAAATGTGAGAAATTTTGAGATACCTGGAGAGTGGCTGGAATTGCCGAAAGCTGTTACTTATTAATTAGATAGGTCTAATTCTGGATCTGGGCCGATTGTGGTTGCGTTAAGGTTTTAGGGAGTGAGAAAATCACCGGAGGCCTGATCTTATTGGAGATTGCGCGTGGGACGAGTCAGGCTGGCCACATAGCGACAAATTGGGCAAAAGCATGGTCAATGTCCCAATGGAATGTCGCTTAATAAATATGCCCGATCCAATTTTTCGCCCGCTTTTCGATTTTCATCAAGATGGCTTTCACTCAGAGGGAAAGAGATCATATCAAATGATCCCGGTTGGTGGTGAGAGGACGTTGAAGCTGATGAGGGCACCTGGCGTTGTCTTTAAAACATCACCAACCACGGAACCGATTCCTGAGTCAGAAGCGCATCGAAGGTGCATCTGGAGCGAGTCTGGCCAAACGATTCAGGAGCCCAGAATTATTCGACTGCGTGGAGTTAGCCACGGCAATGCTTATTACACATCCATAATTCCAGGCAATTGCCTGGAATTTCTGACTACATTTGTCAGGAGAAGAAAGTATGTTCGAGTTGCCTTTCACTTCGTGTCTGACATCGAAGGACACCGTACAGTCAGGGGGCAAGGTATCATCTCCAAAGCTGTAGCCAGGTTGAATGAGATCTTGACACCGCAGGCGAATCTGGACTTTAAGATTGCCGGTGTAAGGAATGTTCAGGTGCCAGAGGATTTAGGGTGTTTGATCGGCGGGGAGAGTGAAGCGCTATGCCAGGAGGAGTGGGGAAAAATCGTGAAGCTTGGGGACCCGAGTTCAGATTGGAATGTTTTCTTCGTTTGGGATATGAGGCACTCCACAGCGGGGGACCAAGTACTGGCTGCAAACAAGCGGCAGAACTGTCTTGTGGACGATATGACTTCAAGCGAGCAACTGGGAAATGTTCTGGCGCACGAATACTGTCATTCTCAGGGTTGCGGTCATGTGGAAGGGAACCAGTCACAGTTTCTCATGAATGAATACGAAGCTGGAGGCACATGGCTTCGGATGAGTGATCTTTTGAAGGTGAATTCATTGTGAGGGCCAGTTGCGCCTGCGACCGGCCCCCGATATATTAGTTCGCGTTGATGGCGATAGCCACTGACGACTTGATCGCTTGGGTCGCTTCGTCTGTGTGGGAGAGCTCTGAGAGCCGGCTTTCCAAGTCCGTGAAAAACATTTGATACAGATTGGATTCGCCGGGTTGGGTAGGCGAAGTCAACGCTTTTGCACCCGCCGCTGCCACTCGGCGGCGTCCACGATGACTTCTTCGTCTTAGGCAAGGGGCGTTGTGTCCGTAGTTTGGCCGGGTTGGCTAGGTTGCGAGGCTGCGTACTCGGTTGCCAGATGGAGAAGTAACTCGACCGAAGACAGGGAGAAAGGCATCCACCAGGGATAAAAGGTTGCGCTGGACCATGCTCTCCGACTTTTCCTTCATATTCCGTGCACAGAGCCGTGAGCCGATCTTTCGGAGTGCCCCAGTTCATTTCTCGCGATACCGCCGATGCGCTCTCGCGGGTAGATAAGAAGACCTCCGGCATGGAAGAGAAATCGGGCATTAGCGTAGGCTGCTATTGCTGAAGTATCACTTTTCGGGATTTAACGAGCCTAATGGCTGAGTTTTTGGGAGTTAAGCTCAACCGTCGAGACCATTGGGGACGTTTAGAAGCCGAGTAGGGTTAGGACCAGGGGGGCGATGTTGGTGGTTTTCATTGAGGCGGCTCGGGAGTGGAGGTTGGGGCCGTAGGCTATGAAGAGGGCTTGGAGGTCGGGGCGGGTTGGTAGGGGGCCGTGCTCTCCTTTGGTTCTCTCTAGCTTTACTATTGTTGGTTTTTTTGTATCGGCTACTGATTTGTAGCCTGGGGCTAGAT
>CAZZGS010000687.1:0-3107 GCA_964653845.1 uncultured Bryobacter sp. | reverse complement strand
GCTCTGTAATGAAAAGGACTGTTGCTGAATATTCGATGTATTCAGGTTTGTGATCAGGGCCGAGGCAAAGCGAGAGTAAAACATACCCCAACTTCCGCGGAGGACAGTCTTGTCGGGTACCAAAGTGTAGGCAATACCCAGGCGAGGTGCCACGTTCTTCCTGGGTTGTGGAATACGACCGGTGAGGTCGTAGCCAGGGACGGCCGCCTGCGGTTGGGTAAAAGTCGCGAGTTCGTAGCGGAGCCCGTAGTTCAGACTGAGCCGGGTGTTGACACGGAACTGGTCTTGAGCGAAGAAGTTGTAGTCGCGAGTCCAGACGCGCGAAAGGGGCGAACCAAAGGTCTGGCTGTAGCTTTGCCAGCGCTTGGCCCCCGTCAGGTTGTCGGTCAGGTCGAGGGCGAAGTTGGTGACGCTCGCATAGATATATGTGCCGCGGCCATTGAGGAGTTGGTCGATGACGTCGCGCGTCTGGGCGGTGTCGAAACCGAACTTGACGAGATGGCGGCCCCAGGTGACAGAGAGATTGTCGGCAAACTGGAAGCGGTCCTCAGTGGGCTGGACTCGGGGTAAGTAATTGGCAGTGCCGAGGTTGGAAACCCCATTGATGGTAAGGGTGCCGGCAAAACCGGTGTAGGGCAAATACTGGCTGGACACGTCGTCGGCCTGGCGGTCTTTGAACCAGCCGAAGCGAAACTCATTCACCACAGTATTGGAAACCAGCGAGGTCCAGGCGAGGCGGGCATTACGGGCGCGAACGGTCGACAGACCGTTATTGCCGATCGCCCCACCGTTGTTGAGGACGGCGGCGGACTGTATGCCGCTGGGAGAAATCCAGCGCAGGTAATTGAAGCTGGCGCTGAAGGAGTTGCGGTCGTTCAGCCGGTAGTCGAATTTCCCGAAGAGCGTTTCCTGATCGGCGCGACGGGGAATGATAACGTTGGCGCGATCAATGAACTTGCGGGCGTTTTCGCACTGGACAGCAGAGGCGGTGCAGGCGGCGACATAGGTGCCGGTGCTACTAAAAAGGGGTTGGAACGTATTGCTCGAGATCAGCGGAAAGTTGCGGCGGGTAAGTTCGGTATTGAAGAAGTAAAAGAGTTTGTCCTTCTTGATGGGGCCGCCGATGGAGCCGCCGAACTGATCGCGACGCTCATCGGCACGGAAAGCGGCGTAGCGATCGCGAGCATTGAAATTCTGATTTCGGAAGAACCAGAAGGCAGTACCGTGGACAGAGTTGCCGCCGGATTTAGTGACCGTGTTGACGACGCCGCCCGAGGCGCGGCCGAATTCAGCCGACCCGCCGGTGATGACCTGGAATTCCTGAACCGTGTCTTGCGAAATATTGGAGGAGATGCGCGTCCGGCCTGCGTTTTCGTTGTAGTACTGCTGGGTGCTATCGTTTCCATCAATGAGGAAGGCATTGCCGCCGGGGATGCCCCGGAATGTGAGTGCACCGAAGTTGCCGTCGTTGGTCACTCCCGGGGTGAGTAGAACAAAGGAATCGACGCGACGGCCATTGATCGGGAGGTTCAGGATCTGGGCTTGGTCAACAACCTGACTGACGCCGGTCTTGGCGGTGTCGACGGTTGGGGCGTCGGTATTGACTTCAACTGTTGTGGAGGAGGACGCGACAGTGAGAGTGAATTTGATGTCGACGAGTTGACCTACCTGCACAAGAACGGCTTTGGCTTCCGTGCGACTGAAGCCTTGCTTTGTGACGGTTACAACATAGCCATCGGCAGGGACGAGCGAACCGGCTGTAAAGACGCCTGCGGCATTGGTGGTGAGTGCTCGGCGAACGCCGCTCTCGGCATTGCGGACAACAATTTCAGCTTCGGGGATCCGTGCTCCTGATGCGTCACTGACGGTGCCGGAGATGCCGCCAAGTCCTGCGACGGATTGAGCGAAGGAGATGGGGACCAAAGAAAACAAGACAAGCAGACCGGCAAGCACTTTCATTACTCCTAGGATGCCAACTTCACGCTCCAAGATGGTGACATTTCTGTTCCAAGACCTGTTGCAGCCGTCAGAGTATGCATTCAAGTAGTTGATTTCAAAATAGATTTTGTACTTGGCTGGTGTTCAGGCTTTTTAAAAACTTTGTTTTGCCCCTCTGCCTTACTTCTCTTCGTGGCAGGTCGTACACTCATTCTGGGCCTTTTTTTCTGCGTGACAGGCCATGCAGGATTTCATACTGAGCGACACCTCTTTGGTAATCACTTCACGCTCGCGCACTGGTCCGTGGCAGGCTTCACACGTGGCACCAGCTTTGGTGTGCACACGGTGGCTGAAATAGACGAAGGCCGGCAACTTGTATACGCGTACCCAAGGAATCGGCTGCTTCTCCCGCGCCGCTACAGCCAGCTTCTGGATGTGCGGGCTGCCGGTCTTTATAGCTTGATGACAGCTCATGCAGAAGCTTTCTGCCGGTAGCCCCATCGCCTCACCCGGGTCCGCGTTCTTGTGGCATGAATTACACTTCAGCCCCATCGACAGGTGTACTTTGTGGCTATACGGAACAGGTTGTTCAACGGCGAACAATCCGGTCGCCAAGAGCATAAACGCCAGCGTCTTCATTGAGTCCAGCAACAACTTTGGCACTTCAATACGATTACTTAGGGGTTACGTGGATCATCGCGCCTGGATTAGCGTCTTCGAGTAGCCACAACGAACCATCTGGAGCTTCGGCAATATCGCGAATGCGCTTGCCAACCGCCCAGCGCTCTGCCGTCTTGGCGCCACCCTTGCCGTCAAAGAGAATCCGGTTGAGCGTCATTGTCCCCATCCCGCTGACAAAGCCGCTGCCGTCCCACTGCGGGAAGGTCTTGGTGCCGCGATAGAACATCAGGTTCCCCGGGGCGATGACGGGGGTCCAATAGAGAACCGGTTTGGCGAACTGGGGCTGCGAGTCATGACTCGGAATCGGCACTTCGTTATAGTTCATGCCGAAGGAGACCATGGGCCAACCATAGTTTTTGCCCTTTTCGATCAGATTCAACTCATCGCCGCCTCTCGGGCCATGCTCCACTTCCCACAATTCGCCAGTGGGCGAAAACGCGAGCCCATACGGGGCGCGAAAACCAGAGGCCCATGTTTCGGCCAGCGTC
>CAZZGS010000686.1:0-3109 GCA_964653845.1 uncultured Bryobacter sp. | reverse complement strand
GTACGGGAGGAAAACTAAATTAAACTCGGCGCTTTTTGCGGGGGCGACAACCATTATGAGGTATCGGTGTAATGTCTTTGATCACTGTGATGTCCAAACCAACTGCCTGCAGCGCTCTAATTGCTGATTCACGACCGGAACCGGGTCCGTTTACGCGAACCTCAACTTCTCGGAGTCCATGCGCCATCGCCTGGCGTGCTGCATCCTGCGCAGCCTGCTGCGCAGCAAATGCTGTGCTTTTTCGGGAACCCTTAAAGCCGACCCTTCCAGCGGTACTCCAACCAATGGAGTTACCTTGAGCGTCAGTTATGGTGACGACAGTGTTGTTAAAGGTTGCAACGATGTTGGCTATACCAAACGGTACATTTTTGGAACCTTTAGCACGAATAATCTTTGCAGGCTTTAACTCCTCCCCAAGAAGTTCAGCCGCGGTAGGAGCGGAAGGGCCAGCCGCTACGGCAGTTGCCAATGACTCACTATTTATGTCGGGTTGTGGGCTCTTTTTTGTTTTGGTTTCTTCAGCCATATACTTGTCTTGGTGTCTTAATGAATTCCTGTTTTGGCATTAGGATTACGTTGGACACCAACAGTCTTACGCGGCCCTTTACGAGTACGTGAATTTGTCTGGGTCCGTTGACCGCGAACAGGAAGACTTCTTAAGTGTCGTTGTCCGCGGTAAGATTTAATTGCTTGGAGTCTTTTCAAATTCATTCCAAGCTCTCTGCGCAGATCACCCTCTATAACATACTTCCCTTCCTGAATCGCGTTAACGATTTGAGAAAGTTGTTGTTCACTCAATTCCTTGGCCCGTACAGCTCGATCCACTTTGGCCTGTGCCAAAACTAGAATCGAATTAGTGGGCCCAAGGCCGTAAATGTATCGAAGAGCAATATCGATGCGCTTCTCCCCGGGAATATCTACACCCAAAATGCGTGGCATACCTGTGCTTGTTTGTCAGCCTTGTCGTTGCTTGTGGCGCGGATTTGAGCAAATCACGCGAATGACGCCTCTGCGCCGAACCACTTTGCAATTTTCGCAAAGCTTTTTCACTGATGCTCGAACTTTCATTTTCGAAAAGGAGGTTAACTTTACTGAAATCGGCCGCTTAGTAAAGCGGCGTCATGCCATCTCTCGTTAAAATTTCCGCTTCATTGTCCGTGATGAGCACGGAGTGCTCAAAATGCGCAGATAGCTTTCTATCTTTAGTAATTACAGTCCATTGGTCACCGAGGAGTTCAATTCCCGGTCCCCCAGCATTCACCATAGGTTCAATGGCAATAACCAACCCAGGCACCAACTGAACCGCATGACGATGGTCCACGTAGTTGGGTATCTGAGGTTCTTCGTGAACCGATCGGCCAACCCCATGTCCAACAAATTCACGTACTATGCTGAATCCATTTGATTCAACGTATTCCTGAATAGCACGGGATATATCGGTTACACGATTTCCAGGCCTTGCCTGGGCAATTCCTAAATACAGAGCATCAGTTGTTACATGCATCAATTTAGCGGCTAAAGGGCTACAACCACCCGCAGGAAGTGACATCGCCACATCACCTACGAAGCCGTTAAAACGGACACCAACGTCAATTTTCACCAAATCTCCGAACTGAATTCGTCGAGTAGTTGCTATCCCATGAACAACACCTTCATTAATAGAAATGCAACAATTGCGAGGGAACCCACGATAACCTAAAAAAGCGCTTGTTCCACCTCGATCAACGATTAGCTGTCCGACAATCTCGTCTAATTTGATTGTTGTGAGTCCAGGTTGGACAATTGAGCAAATCTCCCGAAGGACTTCGGCAGCAATTTTACAAGCTGCCCTAATTGCCCTGATTTCTTCGACAGATTTTGTTTTAAGTCCAGCCACCACTAGGTACTTTTTAGTTTTTTAGACGTATTGACTAGAATGACTCATTAGCAATCTACCCCACGGTTCTAGACACGACCGCGAACTCTTCCCTTCTTCAAAAAGCCATCATAATGTCTCATCAAGAGAAATGATTCCATTTGCCGCATTGTATCCAATAAAACACCCACAGTGATTAACATGGAAGTACCACCAAAAAATTGAGTGATCGAATAATCAAGTTTAAGAAATCTAGTCATCAAAGTTGGGATCAAGGCAATGATGACCAAAAAAATTGCACCGGCGAAAGTTATTCTATTCATCGTCTTATGAAGTGCATCAGCAGTAGCCTGACCAGGGCGCACACCTGGTATATACCCCCCATACTTCTTTAGGTCATCGGCAACCTGGAGTTCATTAAATTGTGTCGCCACCCAAAAATATGAGAAGAACATTATCATTAATGCTTCTGCCAAAAAATAGAACCAGCTAGAATAACTAAAAAGACCTCCAAGTTTTAAGAAAAATGATATGTCGTAAACTTGACCGATTTTTTGAAAAAGCATGCCCGGGAGCATTAAGATAGCTTGCGCAAATATGACAGGCATAACACCTGTGTAATTAACTTTTAAGGGTATGTAGGACGTGCCACCGGAATAAACCTTTCGACCAACTGCTCTTTGGGCGTATTGAACAGGAATTTTACGTTGTCCTTGAGTTATAAGAACGACACTGGCAACAACAGCAATTAATAATAGTATGAGAAAAATTCCATACATCCAATTAGCGGCTTGGGGCATCCCAGCAGCAGGAAAAAATTTGAGAAACAGTTCCTTAACGGCGATAGGGAGGCGTGACAAAATCCCAACCATTATAATCAAAGAAACACCATTTCCGACACCCCTTTCAGTTATTTGTTCCCCGAGCCACATTAAAAGAAGCGTGCCTGTCGTAAGAATTATGGTTGTTTGTATTCGGTAAATCCAAAGATTTTCAACCATTACTAATTTGCCTGTAAAGCCAGGGAAAGTAGCTTCTGGATTCTGCCAACCCAATGCCATGACGAATCCTTGTCCAAGACAGAGTAAGACAGTTAGATATCGTCCATATGCAATGATTTTGGCGCGGCCACCCTCCTCCCGAACAAGCTTATTTAATGCAGGAATAACAGCTGTAAGAAGTTGTATTATAATTGTAGCACTAATGTAGGGCATTATCCCTAGCGCACCAACTGCACAACGCTCAATAGCCCCG
>CAZZGS010000685.1:0-3111 GCA_964653845.1 uncultured Bryobacter sp. | reverse complement strand
TGAGGCTTACGACTGGCAAGAGTTTCATCGATAATTTCGTGCACCTTCGCATCCACTGCGCCCGGTGTCTTGGTGCGTGGAAGGATCGTCTCAGCTAGTGCACCGACGGTTTTCAGTTCGGCAGCGGTAAACACTTTGGGACTGTAAGATGCGGCAGAACTCTCTGCGGGGGCCTGTTCGTAGTGTGAGTGGACATGAGGCTTTTCATCGGCTGCGATAAGCGTAGTGGCACCGGCAATGCCTACAAGAATCTCTCTGCGGGAATTCTGCATTTGGACTGGATTGTATCAAAGACATTCAATCACAGTGATAATCCAAACCATATCTTCACTAGACCGTGTGGCTCACCTGCTTCAGAGTTTCCAGCTTCGCCTTGGCAGCACCGCTGGCAATCGCCGAAAAGGCTTTTCCAACCCCAGCCTTGAAGTCAGGCACGAGGCCTGCCGCATACAGCGCCGTTGACGCATTTACAAGAACGATATCCATCTTGGCGCTTGGGTTGGTTTCGAGAATACTCAAAATATCAGCGGCAGATTGTTCTCCACTCGAGGCATAGAGTTCATCGACAGAAGCCACGGGCACACCAAAGTCTTCCGGCTTGATCGCACGGCGAGTGATCGAAGAGCCCTCAACCTCATAGATCATGCTGCGACCCGTGGTCGTAACTTCGTCCAAGCCATCCTCACCGTGCGCAATGATCGACTTCATCGTGCCAAGTTGAGACAGTGCCTGAGCCATAATCCGCGCTGCCTCAAAATTGGGAGCCCCGATCAGTTGGTGCTGCGCCCCGGCCGGGTTAGAGAGCGGACCAAGCAAATTGAACACGGTACGCATCTTCAACTCACGGCGCGCAGCCGAAGCATACTTCATCGCCGGATGCACGTTGGGCGCATAGAGAAACGCAATCCCGGCTTCTGCCAGGCACTTCGACATTTGCTCAGGCGTGAGATCCACCTTGACGCCAAGAAGTTCCAGCACATCGGCACTGCCCGTATGAGACGAGAACGCGCGATTGCCGTGCTTGGCAACATGAACCCCACAAGCGGCAACCACAATGGCCACAGCAGTGGAAATATTAAACGTCGAGAGTCCGTCGCCTCCCGTACCGCAGGTATCGAGCACGATAGCGCCTTCTGGCGGCGTCACATGACTCACCTTGGCACGCATCGACTCAGCAAAACCGGTGACTTCATCGACACCATCGCCCAGTACTTTGGTCGCCGCCAAAAATGCGGCAATCAGCGGAGTGGAGATCTCTCCGCTCAGCATTGCGTCCATCGCGTCACGGGCTTCTTCACGGCTTAGGGCCTTGCGGGCACAGACTTTATGAAAGTGATCTAAAAAGGGCATGATAAACTTAAACGTTCCAGCAGTCCCCAGCATAGGACAGATCCAATGAAAATCCATGAACATCAGGCCAAGGAAATCTTGGCCCAATACGGAGTCCCTGTGCCGAAAGGCATTGTGGCCTACTCTGTCGACGAGGCTGTCAAGGCAGCCGAAACGCTAGGCGGCGGTGTCGTCGTCAAAGCACAGATCCACGCGGGCGGCCGCGGCAAGGGTGGTGGCGTCAAGCTTGCCGCCAACGCCGCTGAATGCCGCGAAAAGGCCGAAAAAATACTCGGCATGACACTTGTGACACATCAGACGGGCCCCGAGGGCCGTGTGGTGGAGCGCCTGCTCATTGAGGAACAGCTCCCGATTGACCGCGAATTTTACGCGGGAATCGTGCTCGACCGTGCGATCGGCAAGCTTGTCTTTATGGCGTCTAGTGAAGGCGGCATGGACATCGAAGAGGTGGCCGAAAAGACACCCGAAAAGATTTTGAAGGAAACCATCGAACCCGGAATGGGCTTGCAGCCTTTTCAAGCGCGTAACCTCGCCTTCGGGATCGGCATTCCAACTACCAGCATCAACGCAGCGGCAAACGCGATGATCGCCCTGACCAAGGCCTATGAAGATATCGACGCTTCGCTAGCCGAAATCAATCCTCTGCTCTTGACCAAGGATGGCCGCATCGTTGCCCTCGACGCGAAGATCGCAATCGACGACAACGCCATGTTCCGCCACAAGGACAAAGCCGGGCTTCGTGATTTGAACGAAGAAGATCCGCTTGAAGTCGAAGCTTCGAAGTTTGGTTTGAACTACATCAAGCTCGACGGCACAGTAGCTTGCATGGTGAATGGTGCCGGCCTCGCGATGGCCACCATGGACATCATCAAGTACGCCGGCGGTTCACCCGCCAACTTCCTCGATGTCGGCGGTGGCGCCAATCAGGAACAGATCCGGAATGCTTTCCGAATCTTGCTGAGCGATCCAAGCGTGAAAGCAATTCTGATCAACATCTTCGGCGGCATTCTGCGCTGCGACACACTCGCTAACGGAGTCGTTACAGCGGCTCGTGAACTTAACGTGCAGATTCCGATCGTGGTGCGCATGGAAGGGACCAACGTCGAACTGGGTAAACAGATTCTGCGTGAGTCTGGATTAAACTTTGGCCTTGCCGATGGCATGAAAGACGCCGCGGAGAAAGTGGTAGCACTCGCAAAATGAGCGTACTTGTAGATAAAAACACACGCCTGATTGTGCAGGGCTTTACGGGCAAGGAAGGCAGCTTCCACGCCGAACAGGCAATTGCCTATGGCACAAACGTAGTTGGCGGCGTCACCCCCGGCAAGGGTGGGTCAAAGCACCTGGATCGCCCCGTATTCAATACGGTGGCAAAAGCGGTAAACGAAACCGGCGCGAATGCGACCGTCATCTTCGTACCGCCTCCTTTTGCCGCCGACGCTATTCTCGAAGCACACGCAGCCGGCATCGCATTGGTGGTCTGCATCACCGAAGGCATCCCGGTTCTCGACATGGCAAAAGTCTGGTCCATCATCAAGGGCGGCGCAACACGTCTGATCGGCCCGAATTGCCCCGGCGTCATTTCGCCCGGCAAGTGCAAGATCGGCATCATGCCGGCGCATATCCACCTTGAAGGCCGCGTTGGCGTCATCAGCCGCTCGGGCACTCTCACCTATGAAGCCGTCGGTCAGCTGACCGGCCTCGGAATTGGCCAGAGCACCTGCATCGGCATCGGTGGCGACCCGATCAACGGCCTGGACT
>CAZZGS010000684.1:224-3114 GCA_964653845.1 uncultured Bryobacter sp. | reverse complement strand
GCTCTTTGACATCCTGCTAGTTTTTACAAATCCAACCAAAGCCCGGAGTTTGCCCGACGTATGGATTGTGGCGGCCACGAGTCTAAAAAGAAATATCGACCAGGTCCGCGCCTTCCGTCATCCGCTTCAACTGCCCGCAGGCAGCATAGATATCGAGTCCTCGTGGTCGCCGAATAAAACACGGCATCCCGAGCTTTACGATCTCCTGAAAGCTCTCGACACGCTCCGGATCTGGTGTTTCAAAGGGAATCCCAGGGCCTGGATTCAGCGCAATCAGGTTCACCTTGCACTTCAGATTCGCCAGCAGCTTGCGCACGCGTCGAGCGTCGCCATCAGTGTCATTCACTCCACGTAAGAGCACGTATTCAAAGGTCAAAAATTCCCAGGATCGTAGCGGGTAGTGCAGGCAGACTTCGATCAGTTCTTTAAGGTGCCACTTCTTGGTAATGGGCATCAATTCAACGCGCTGCTCTTCGGTCGAGGCGTTGAGGCTGATCGCCAGTTTTGGCCGGATCGGCGATTTACCCATCTCTTCTATCTTCGGGATCAGGCCGGATGTCGATACCGTTATCCGTCGCTCGCTCATGCCCACACCAGCTGGATCCACAAGCAGTCGCGTCGCCTTAAGCACTGCATCGAGGTTCATCATCGGCTCGCCCTGGCCCATCATGACGATGTTCATCTGGCGATCATGCGGGTCCAGGTTATGCTCGGCCGCAATGTGCAGCACCTGGCCGACAATCTCGCCGGCCGTGAGGTTTCGCTCAAGGCCCATCAGTGCGGTAAGGCAAAATTTGCAATCCACCGGACAGCCTACTTGAGAAGAAATACACAGCGTGTCGCGGCCGCGTTCAGGCATAAAAACCGATTCGACCGTTTTGCCGTCATCGAGGCCCATCAGATATCGCACCGTGCCATCGATACTGTCGTAGCGCGAATCTACCGTCAGTGCTCCGCTCGGAAACTCAGTCCGAAGGGCCGCCGGCAGGGCGCTGGCACGGCTCAAGTCGAGCAGCCGCTTGGAATAAAGGGCTTCATACAGTTGCTTGGCGCGATAGCGGGGGTAGCGATCCCCAAGGGCCGCTTCGATATCGGCTAGTTCCATGCCCATCAGCGATTGTCGTGGCTCTGTCACAATATAAGTATCCGTCCTCTCTCCCGTTTCCACCAATGAATTCCAACCCACCCCGCGACATCCTCAGCACCACCCTGCCGAATGGTCTGACAGTAGTAACCGAACGAATGGGCCACGTGCGCAGTGTCTCGATAGGCGTTTGGATCGCCTCGGGCTCTCGTATGGAGCGTGGCGCCGAGCGCGGCATCGCTCATTTCCTTGAACACATGCTCTTTAAAGGCACAGCCACCCGCTCGGCCGAAGACATTGCCCGGGCCGTCGATTCCGTTGGCGGCAACCTCGATGCCTTCACCAGCAAAGAACTGGTTTCCTACAACACCAAGGTGCTGGATGAACATCTGCCAATCGCCTGGGACATCTTGTCGGACCTCGTCCTCAACCCTACTTTTGATCCGGTGGAACTGGAAAAAGAGAAGAGCGTGATTATCGAAGAGTGGAAGATGGATCTCGATAATCCCGAGCATCTGGTTCACGAGCTTTTCGTGAAACATCTTTGGAAGGGGCATGGATTGTCGCAGCCGATAATTGGATCGAAGCCAACGATCCTCGGCTTTAATCGCGACATGCTGGTGGATTATCACCAGCGTGTTTACACGCCTGCCAACATTGTCATTACGGCTACTGGCAATCTCGAGCATGAGCGGATCGTACGGATGGTGGAGGATTCCTTTGCCTCGCGTCCGGCCGGCAAGAAACTCCCCAAGCAGGCTGCGCCGAAGCTGCATTCGCCATTCATTCTGAAGCAGAAGCGCACTCAGCAGGCGCATGTTTATATCGGTGCGCCGTCGCACCCGATCTCACACGTCAATCGCTATGTTTCTTATGTTCTGAATACGATACTTGGCGGTGGGATGTCTTCGCGGCTCTTCCAGAACATTCGCGAGCGTCAGGGTCTTGCCTATGCCGTGATGTCCGATCTCATGCTCTTTCGAGATACCGGCTGCACGGCCATTTACGCCGGTACATCGGCTGATACTTTGCATAAAGTCATCAGCTCGGTGATGGACGAATTCCGCGACCTGAAGGGGAACGCGGTATCAGCCGAAGAGTTGCGACGCGCCAAGGAGCATCTCAAGGGCTCGTTGATGTTGTCGCTCGAATCGACGAATTCTCGCATGACCAATCTGGCCCGTCAGCAGATCTTCTTTGGGCGATTCTTCTCGATGGATGAAATGATTTCGAGCATTGAAGCAGTCACAGCCGAGCAGGTGCAGGCCCTGGCGAACGAATCTTTTGTGAATGATCAGCTTTCACTTACCGTGCTGGGTAAGGTAGACGGCCTCAGCCTGGACCGATCGATCTTTAACTGCTAACCAACGACAATCCTGTGATTCGCCTCATACTCAGCTTCGCGCTTGCCCTCACCGCCTTTGCTGCGGATTGGACCAAGCTGAAGCCAGAAGGCTATGTTTCCGATTTTGCTCATGTACTTGATGCTGCTTCGCGTGAAAGCATTGACCGGTATCTTACGGCTGTTGAGAAGGCCAGCGGCGCGCAGGTTGCCATTGTTACCATCGACACGCTCGATGGCGAGCCGATCGACGATGTGGCCAATAAACTGTACCGGCAATTTGGAGTTGGACAGAAGGGTAAGAATGAAGGAGCGCTTTTCCTGCTCGTCGTCAAAGATCGAAAATCAAGGCTTGAAGTAGGTTATGGCCTTGAACCCATCGTCCCGGACGGGGTTGCCGGCGACATCCTGCGAGCGATGCGTCCGGCGCTGAGGGCCCAGCAGTATGGCCCGGCGTTGATTGA
>CAZZGS010000684.1:0-214 GCA_964653845.1 uncultured Bryobacter sp. | reverse complement strand
CCGCCGGTAAGAACATCACGATTGCCGAGGCACTTCCGGCGCGCCAATTCCGCGAGGGAGAATACGAGCGGCGTAGCCCCGCATCCAATCAAAAGATCATCCAGATTCTGGTAGTCGTTGGTGCCATTGCCCTGTTTGCTCTCTTCAACCGGCGCAGGGGTGGGGGCTATGGCTCGGGGCCTTGGATCTTTCCTGGCGGCGGAGGCTTTGGCGG
>CAZZGS010000683.1:0-3133 GCA_964653845.1 uncultured Bryobacter sp. | reverse complement strand
CATCCGCCCCGTCCACAACGCCGGCAACCCCGGCAACTTCGACGCAGAACGCTACTTCGCCCATCGCGAAATCTACTGGAGCGCCAGCATCGCCAAAGGCTACCCCATCATCCAGGTCCCCAACGCCTGCGGCAATCCTGTCCAGGCCGCCATATACAAAACCCGCGCCTGGCTCCTCACCCGCATCGATCAAATTGCCACCGGCGACCGCTACCTCACCGCCATGCTCGGTGCCCTCCTCCTCGGCGACAACGCCAAACTCGAAGACTCCTGGACAGACAACTACCGCCGCACCGGCACCTACCACGCCATCGTCATCTCCGGCATCCACATCACCGTCCTCGCAGGCGCTCTCTTCTGGTTCCTCCGCCTCCTCCAGTTCCGTCCCATGCAGGCCTACGCAATGTGCGCCATCCTCGCCGTCCTCTACGCCGTCATCTGCGATCTCACCGCCCCCGTAGTCCGTGCCGCTGGCGGCTACCTCCTCTTCCTCGCCGCCAGACACTTCTACCGGCGCGGCCGCATCCTCAACCTCCTCGCCGCCGTAGCCATCGCTTACCTCCTCGCAGACCCCGCACAGCTTTTCGAAGCCAGCTTCCAGCTCTCCTTCCTCGCCGTCCTCACCCTCGCCACCCTCGGCCTCCCACTAATAGAAAACTCCACTGGCCTCTGGTCCAAAGCACTCCGAAATCTAGGCGACCCCGATTACGGCGATGCGAATCCACGCACCGCCTCCCGCCGCCTCGAAATCCAGCTCGCCCTCCAAACCATCAGCCGCATCACCCACATCCCCCTCAAACCCCTCTCGCAAGTCACTTCAACCATCCTCGCCTCCATCCTCTGGTCGCTAGACCTTTTCCTCACCTCCGCCGTCGTCCTCATCGGCCTCTGCCTCCCCACTATCCTCTTCTTCCACCGCCTCACCTTCTCCAGCCTCACCGCCAACCTCCCCGTCGTCTTCCTCCTCTCCCTCGCCGTCCCCCTCGGCTTCATCGCGATCTTCACCGGCCCCATGCTCACGCCCCTTCTCAAATGGCTGCTCTATACCTCGCGCACCGTCGTCGATTGGCATCTCACCTGGGATCGGGGCGACCGCATTCCAGACCCTCCCACCTGGATCCTCATCGCCCTCCCCCTCGCTCTAATCACCACCGCCTGGGCCGCACGCAAAGTCCCGCGCTTCACCGCGATCCCGGTAACAGCCGTCCTAGCTCTCTTCGCCTACTTGGTCACCCACCCCTACTCGAAAGACCCCACTCTCAACAAGAACCTGCTCGAGTTAACCTCGATCGACGTTGGCCAGGGCGACGGCCTCTTCCTCGCCACTCCCAGCGGCCATCTCGCCCTCCTCGACGCCGGCGGCAACCGCTCCACCAAATTCGACACCGGCGAATCCACCGTCTCGCCCTACCTCTGGTCAAGACACATCTCAAAGCTCCACACCCTCATCGCCTCTCACGGCGATCTCGATCACATGGGCGGCCTCCTCGCCGCACACGACAACTTTCAACCAAACGAAATCTGGGTCAGCGCCCAGGTCAGCGGCCACCTCTGGGAGCGGCTTAAAGCCAAAGCACTAGCCAAAAACACCACCATCCGCTATCTAGCCAAAGGCGACCGCCTCAAACTAGGCGACCTCGACGTCCAAACCCTCTGGCCCCCCTCGGACGAGCAAATCGACAAATCCAATCTCACCTCGTTAGTCCTTCTCCTCCACTACGGCAACCAGCGCTTCCTCCTCACCGGAGACATCGATCAATCAGTCGAAGCTCGCCTCCTCGAAGACCCCAACCTCCCAAAACTCGACTACCTCAAGCTAGCCCACCACGGCAGCAAAACCTCCTCCTCAGAACCCTTCCTCACTCAAACTCGCCCAGCCCTTGCCGTAGTCAGCTCCGGCTTCCAAAACACCTTCAACCACCCCAACCCAGCCGTCCTCGACCGTCTCAACCAAAGCCACACACTCCTCCTCCGCACAGACCGCATGGGCCAAATCACCGTCCTCTCAGACGGCAAAAAACTCACCACCGACCCTTTCATTTATAGAACACCATCCACCCTCGGCTGGATCCCCTTCACCCAAGCCTTAGAATAAAAGTAATATGGCACGTGAAAATTCTGACGACATCATCTGGTTCCTCTCCGGCCTCGCCATCGGCGCGACTGTCGGCCTCCTCTTCGCCCCTCAATCAGGCGAAGCAACCCGCGCTCAACTCCGCTCTGCTGCACTCGATAGTGGTGACCGCATCCGTGAATCTGGCGACGATCTTTTCGCTCGCGGCCGCGACCTTTTCGAGCGCGGTAAAGACCTCGCCGACGAAGCCTCCGGCATCTTCGAGCGTGGCCGCAATTTAGTAGACAGCTAAGAGAGCAATAACAAAATGACCCCGTTCGTCAACGAATCCTACCGCGACTTTTCCAAACCCGAACACAAGGCTGCCATGGATGCAGCCTTGGCTCAGGTCAAATCGGAACTCGGCAAGGAATACCCTCTTTTCATTGCTGGCATCCATGAAAAAGGCGGCATCCACAAGCTCCTCAGCTACAACCCTTCCCACTCTGGCGAACTCGTCGGCATTCACCAGAAGGCCAGCCCGGAACAGGCCAACCGCGCCGTCGAAGAGGCCTTCCATTACTTCCCCATCTGGGCCGCCGTCCCTGCCGAACAGCGCGCCGCCAAACTCTTCAAAGCCGCCGAACTTCTCAAAGAACGCAAAAGCGAATTCAACGCCTGGATGGTCTTCGAATCAGGCAAAAACTGGAACGAAGCCGAAGCCGACACCGCCGAAGCCATCGACTTCTGCGACTATTACGCCCGCCAGATGTTGCGCTATGCCAACCCCGACCCACTCGTCCAGATGCCCGGCGAAGAAGGCAAACTCTACTACCTCCCATTGGGCGTCGGTGTCATCATCCCCCCGTGGAATTTCCCATTGGCGATCCTCGCCGGCATGACCGTAGCCGCCCTCGTCACCGGCAACACCGTAGTCATCAAGCCCTCCAGCGAAACCCCCACCATCGCCGCCAAATTCATCGAAGTCCTTCTTGAAGCCGGCTTCCCGCCCGAGAGCTTCCAGTTCCTTCCCGGGTCCGGCGCTGAAGTCGGAGACCTCATCGTCTCCCACCCCAAAAC
>CAZZGS010000682.1:2777-3134 GCA_964653845.1 uncultured Bryobacter sp. | reverse complement strand
CCAGATGTCGATTCCCGAATTCGCAACCATCGCCAACCACAAGCTCCCCATCAAGATCATCTGCATGAACAACGGCCACCTCGGTATGGTCCGCCAGTGGCAGGAACTCTTCTACAACAACCGTCTGAGCCAGGTCACCCTCGACAGCTTCCCCGAAGCGGCTCAACTCGCCGGTGCCTACGGCTTCAAGGGAAAAACCATCACCAAGCCCGAAGAACTCCGCGCCGCCCTCGAAGAAGCCGTCAACACACCCGGCCCCTACTTCTTGAACGTCATGGTCACGCCTTTCGAGAACGTCTACCCGATGGTCCCCGCAGGTGGTGCCATCAACGAAATGGTCCTCGGCCAACCCCAGCC
>CAZZGS010000682.1:0-2767 GCA_964653845.1 uncultured Bryobacter sp. | reverse complement strand
GTAAATATCAATGCTCCAAACCTTGTCGATCCTCCTCGAGAACAAACCCGGTGCCCTGATGCGTGTCGTCGGCGTCCTCGCCGCCAGAAATTACAATGTCGAAAGTCTCACCGTCGCCCGCACCATGGACGACTCTCTCTCACGCATGACCATCGTCGTTGACGTAGAGCATAAGGTCCGCGCCCAGGTCGTAAAGCAGCTCAACAAGCTCGTCAACGTCCTCCAGGCACAAGACCTCACCGAAGAACGCAGTGTAGCCCGCGAAATGGTCCTCCTCCGCGTCCGCGCTGAGATGTCCAATCGCACGGCTATCCTGAAAGAAGCCGAGATTTTCCAGGCCCGCGTCGTCGACTCAAGCGTCGAAGGCTTCGCCATCGAATGCACCGGCGACCCTGAAAAACTGGATGAATTCATTGATTTGATGCGCAGCTACGGTGAGATTGAAATCACCCGAAGTGGTTTAGTAGCGGTAACACTGGAACCGAAGAAACTGCGCCTGGCCTCGCCCGTCCCCATGGGCGCGGCCGAAGAAGAAGAAGAGCAAGAACTAGAAAGAGTACTGAGCAAGTAAATGCCAAACCGCTACTACGAAAAAGACGGCAACCTGGGCCTCCTTAAAGATAAGACCATCGGAATTGTCGGCTACGGCAGCCAGGGCCACGCCCATGCGCTGAACCTCCGAGACTCCGGCTGCAATGTCGTCGTCGGCCTATATGAAGGGTCCAAGTCCTGGGCCAAGGCCGAATCTGCCGGCCTCAAGGTCATGACCGTCGCTGAAGCCACCAAGGCCAGCGACTTCCTCATGATCCTCGTCAGCGATCACATCCAGGCCGAGATCTACGAAAAAGAAATCAAGCCCAGCCTCACCCCCGGCAAGACCATCATGTTTGCCCATGGCTTCAACATCCACTTCGGCTTCATCAAGGCCCCAGAGGGTGTCGACATAACCATGGTCGCCCCCAAGGCCCCTGGTCATCGTGTCCGTGAGCTCTACACCGAAGGCGTCGGCGTACCCGCCCTCGTCGCCATCCATCAGGATGCCACCGGCAACGCCCTCCAGAACTCGCTAGCCTACGCCCTCGGCCTCGGCTGCCTCAAGGCTGGTGTCATCGAAACCACCTTCAAAGAAGAGACCGAATCCGATCTTTTCGGCGAACAGGCTGTCCTCTGTGGCGGCGTCAGCGAACTGATCAACGCAGGCTTTGAAACCCTCGTCGATGCCGGCTACGCGCCTGAGATCGCCTACTTCGAATGCCTCCACGAGCTCAAGCTCATCGTCGACCTCATCTATGAGGGCGGTCTCGGCTACATGCGCTACTCGGTTTCCGATACCGCCGAATATGGCGATTACGTCACCGGCCCCCGCATCATCACCGACGCAACCCGCGTCGAAATGAAGAAGGTCCTCGCCGAAATCCAGGACGGCACCTTTGCCCGCAACTGGATGGCCGAGAACAAGAACGGCCGCGGTAACTTCCTCGCCATGCGCAAGAAGGGTGCGGGTCTCCGCATCGAAACCGTCGGCAAGGAACTCCGCGAGATGATGACCTTCCTCAAGAAGAAGAAGGAAGTCGGCATCCCGCAAGAATAGTTGCAATGAGAATCCTTACCTTCGATACAACCCTCCGCGACGGGACCCAAGGGGAGAACGTCAGCTACAGTGTGGACGACAAACTGGCCATCGCCATGAAACTCGATGAGCTCGGTATTGACTACATTGAAGGCGGCTGGCCGGGTTCGAATCCCAAGGACAAGGAATTCTTCGCCAAGGCCAAGGGCCTCAAGCTGCACCACGCACGCTTGACGGCCTTTGGCTCTACGCGCCTCGCCCGCAACCCGGTCGAAAAAGACGCAAGTGTCAACGCCCTAGTCGAAAGCGAAACCCCCGCCGTTGCCATCTTCGGCAAAAGTTGGGACCTCCACGTTCACCGCGCCCTCGGCATCACCGAAGACGAAAATCTCAAGCTCATCGACGAAACCGTAGCCTACCTCAAGAAGCATGGCCGCGAAGTCATCTATGACGCCGAACACTGGTTTGACGGCTACAAAGCCAACCCCGCCTACGCAATCAAGACTCTCGAAGCCGCCTTCAACGCCGGCGCCGACGCCCTGGTCCTCTGCGATACCAACGGAGGCACCCTCCCCGGCCAATTAGCCGAAATCGTAGCCGTTGTCCGCCAGCGTTTCGACAAAATCATCGGCATCCATTGCCACAACGATTCCGATGTCGCAGTAGCCAATACCCTTGCCGCCGTCGAGTGCGGCGCAACCCACGTCCAAGGCTGCATGAACGGCTATGGCGAGCGCTGCGGCAACGCCAACCTGGCCAGCGTCATCGCGAATCTCGAACTCAAACTGGGCCACACAACGATTGGCCCCGACAAGCTCGAACACCTCACCAGCGTCTGCCGCTACATCGCCGAGCTAGCCAATCTACCCCTGGCCAACAATCAAGCCTACGTCGGCAAGAGCGCCTTCGCCCACAAAGGCGGCGTCCACGTAGCAGCGATCTTGAAGGACTCCTCCACCTACGAGCACATCACCCCTAAGTCCACCGGCAACCGCCAGCGAGTCTTACTAAGTGACCTATCGGGCCGTGGCAACATCATCTATAAGTTAGAGGAGCGAGGCCTCGGAGACCGTCTCTCAACCGACGCCCGCCGCGAACTCCTCGAACGAATCAAAGACATCGAATACGAAGGCTACGACCTCGAAGCCGCCGAAGGAACCTTCGAGTTGTTAGTAAGAGAAGCTCTCCATCCTGGCG
>CAZZGS010000681.1:0-3142 GCA_964653845.1 uncultured Bryobacter sp. | reverse complement strand
GACAGCCTTCCATGAGGCGGCTTCCTCTGTCAACCGAAAATGTCACTGCTGGTATGGCTTTTTTGCTCCTTCGCCTCCATATAAGTTGCTTCTGCACGAGACGCGGCGGAGGTCCAGGCCGCGCGGGGTCTGCGCGCCGTTAGGGTAGCCTTGACGGACGCTCTCGTTTCGTGCGATTTCTAGACCCTCGAGGCGAAGGAGCCGGACATACACGACTGCTTCATTTCGCCCTTAAGTCTTGGCTGCTGGGTTTGGCTTTCCGCTGCTCTGAAGATCCGCCGAGAGGACTAGGCTTCCATCCGCACTCGAAGTGGGCATTCATATTGCCCGGTGCATATTAAGCTTCGGTACCTCAATTTGTAGAGGAGGTGCTGCTATCTGGTACGCGCCTTGGCGATTGCAAGCGCCAGGCCAAGCCTGACGACGCAGTCACCAACTCATCGGTCTTCAACGTCGCGTAAAGCAGGTCATCAAAATGTCTATTGATCCAGCTCTAGTGGGCCGGGAATGGCCGGTAGAGATCACCACTCACCCAGAGCTTATGTAGCAGCTCCGCCATTTTGCTGGCCACCGCGACAACAGATCGCTTCCTGGCGTTGGATCCACCGCGCTGGCAGAGCTTCAAGCCCCATTGCTTCAACGCCGTGTCTTGACCATAGGTTCCCAGTAGACAGTGCGCACTTTGTACCAGTAACTTGCGTAAGTAGACATCGCCAGCCTTGGTGATTCCCAATTGTGGATTCTGGCCGCCACTTTGTTGCTGTCGAGGCCGCAGGCCGAGAAAGGCTCCCACCGCCCGGCTCTTTGAGAATCTGCCAGGGTCCGCAATCGTTGTCACGAAAGTCAAAGCGGTGAGCGTCCCAACTTCCGGCACTTTCCTTAAGCCTTGCACGGCCGGATATTGCTCGGCGGCAATCTTCTCAATCCGTTCGCCGTAGTTGTCGATCTCTTGCGTCAGGGATTGAGCGATAGTGAAGATCCTTTCCATGTGCGGCAATAATTCTTCGGGTACACTGCCTTTGCAGCGCTGCAAAAACGGATCGCTGGTGGCATGCGGCAAGCGGACCCCATAGCTTTTCATCATGCCGCGCAAGCTGTGCATCAGCGCAGCGCGCGTCTTCACCAGTTGTGCCCGTGCCCGAATCGATAGCAAGGTCGTTTGCTCTTTTTCGCCCCGGTGCGGCAAGGGACTAAGCAAACTTGCATCGACGCGAGCCAACGTGGCGAGTATCTTCGCATCGTTAGAATCGATCTTGCTGTAATTTGCCGAGATCAGTTGTAATTGTCTTGGGTTGACCACGATCACTTCATGGCCGAACTCGCCAAGTGTTTTGGCAATCCGCGATCGCGGTATCTTTGCAAAATGCTTTCTCACCCCGGCTGAGGTCATGGCAAAAGTGCATTCTTCGGTGAATTTGCCCTCTTGATTCAGGCAAGCGTAGTGAGCATCTTCGCCGCCGAGATCGATTCCAATCGCAGCTAAAGTGGTGGGGGATGAGACGTATTGACCGGTACCGAGGAATTGATATTTTTATGAAGGTTTAGCGAAGAGGGCTTGACAGGAATTTGTGTAATTTTTGAAGCTTTTGTTTTCTTAGAGATAGGTCTCCCTTGCGGCTTATCTCGTTTTTTGGCGTCGTATTGATTTGTGCATGATTACTACTGAATCGAGACTCTGTGTTCGCTGCGGGACAGCGCCGGTTGCGGCTGAAGTGGCCGTGGCGGAAGAACGGATAATGCGGTTTGTGGCCCAGTTGCTGCATGGCCTGAGGGTGGTTTGCCAGGAAAACCCCGAAGCTCGGGCTTGCCTGAGGTGCACGCTGAAGTGGTGGCCGTGATGGATGCCCTGGAGTGGTTTCGGCGGGAAGCGAAAAGGATCATTGAGGGCGGTGAGGCGATGGATGCACTGAGTTATGCCCGAAGTGTGCTTCAATTCGAGCCGGACCGGAAACAGGCCGAGGTGATTGAGGCGGGAGGGCGGCGGGGTGGCAGTCGGTTGAGTTGATTCGGAAGGTGTCGGCATTTCTGCACTTGGCTGGTGAGCAGCATTTGGGTGGCAAGCTTGCTTGCGCGCTGCCCAATGGCTTACGGTGGTGGCATTACCAGGGCAGGAGGCGAATGTGCGCGGATTCTCGGCGCCCTCGCTGATCGTTATCGATGAGGCGGCTCGTTTGCCGGATCTTGGGGATTTGATGCTGCTTTCGACACCGTTTGGGGAGAGAGGATTCTCTTGGAAGGAGTGGACACGCGGCGGGGGTCGCTGGATGCGAGTGCAGGGACTGGCGACAAATTGCCCGCGTATTTCGGCATAAGTGCTGGAAGAAGAGCGGACAGCACAGTCTGCGGAGTGGTTTGCGCAGGAATATATGTGCTCGTTTGTTGGGCTCGAGAATCAGGAGCTTCGGACGGAATGGCTTACGGCGGCAGTGGCTGCGGGACTGGGCGTGCAGGAGCTGCAATTCAAGATGAAGGGGGGTACGCTTTGAGTTACCTCTAACGGGCTTTGCGGACTGCCTGGCTTGAAGCGGATTCGCGGCCCACGGGTTTGCGCGTCGGGGGCAGGGAGGCCTGAATGCGGCGAACCTGGTCGCTGACGCAGACGAGGAACATGGGCTGGCGGGCGTTTTTCAAGATGTCAATAATCGAATTCGAGTTGTCCTCGAGGTAAATGTTCTTGCCGTCGGTGACCAAATGGAGGTCAGAGCGGACGTGGATGACTGCGGCGAGGCGCTTACCGATGTTCTTCTGGAGGAAGCGGAGGACACGGCGGATTTTTTGGAGGGAGAAGCCTTTGCGGCGGAGTTCGGCGATTACCGAGATCTCGAGGACTTCCTCGGTCAAGTAGAGTCGGCGGTGGCCTTCCTGACGGGGGGATACGACTTTCTTCTCATCCCACCACTGCAGCTGGCGGAGGCTTACGCCGGTGATGGTGGAGACGTCGGTTGAGGTAAAGGAAGGGGAAGAAACCAATAAATCAATTTTGATCTTTTTTGTTTTAACCATGCGGCCCCTCTTTTGTTTTGGTCGTCGCGGACCTTACAAATATGAAGCATTAGCGGGTAGGGGTCAAGCTACTAGATATAGCGGTGTGCCCCGCTCATACTACGATGGGCGGGGCACAGGTGGACGCATTTTTCGAGGG
>CAZZGS010000680.1:0-3142 GCA_964653845.1 uncultured Bryobacter sp. | reverse complement strand
ACGTCGTACTGCGCGCTGGATTTGCAACCAGCCGGGCACAGGCCCGCCAGCTCGTCCGCCACGGTCACGTCAGCGTGAATGGCCGCCGCACCAACATTCCTTCGTTTCAAGCCAAGCCTGGCGACACGGTAGAAGTCGTGGAGAAGAGCCGCAAGGTGACTTCGATCATTGCTTCACGCGACGCCACAGCACACTATCCTTCCCCTAACTGGCTCGACGTGGATCGCGAGAATTTCAAGGCGCGCGTCACACAGGCTCCCAAGCGGGAAGACCTGGTTCAAATACAGCTCAACGAACAGTTGATCGTCGAACTGTACTCGAAGTAATTGGCAAGACACACTAACAATTTCTAACTACAAGGAGGCGCATGTTTCGAGGTTTTCAAAAGCCAAAGCGTCTGGTTGCCAATACGGAAACATTGAGCGAACGGTATGGCATGTTCACGGCACAGCCGTTTGAACGTGGCTTCGGCACGACGATCGGGAACGCGCTTCGGCGCGCTCTGTTGAGCTCGATCGAAGGTGCCGCGATCACAGCCGTTCGTATTGAGGGAGTCGCGCATGAGTTTTCGCCGATCCCCGGAGTCGTTGAGGATGCGACAGACATCATCCTGAATTTGAAGCAGATCCCTTTCAAGATGGCAGGAGAAGGGATCAAGACTGTTCGACTGAAGTCGGATGGCTCTAACGAATTATTGAGCGGCATGATCGAAACGGACAGCGACGTTGAAGTTCTGGACCGTAACATGCACATCGCGACGGTGAGCGAGGGCGGAAGCCTGACGATCGAAATGCGTTTGAAGATGGGCCGCGGCTATGTCAGCGCGGACCGCAACTTCGACGAGGATTTGCCTTTGGGTTATATCCCGATCGATTCAGTCCACTCGCCGGTGCGCAAAGTAAATTACAACGTCGAGGCCGCGCGCCTCGGGCAGATGACAGACTTTGACAAGCTGACTTTGGAAGTGTGGACCAACGGTGCTGTTTCGCCCGCCGATTCGATCGGTATGGCGGCCAAGCTACTCAAGGACCACATGACGATTTTCGTCAACTTCGAAGAGACGCCAGAATCGGTGGAAGAGCCGGTCGAGCGTGCAGCAGGTCAGATGAACGAAGTTCTGAACCGTTCGGTGGAAGAGCTCGAACTCAGTGTCCGTTCCTACAACTGCCTCAAGAATGCCAACATTCAAACCATCGGCGATCTGGTACAGAAGACCGAAGCGGAAATGTTGCGCACTAAGAATTTCGGGCGCAAGTCGCTAAACGAAATCAAAGAAATCCTCGGTGGTCTCGCCTTGAGCTTCGGTATGAAGATCGATGCCAGCGGCCGCCTCATCGCCCCCCCGGGTGGTATGTCCATGGAGCCGTTGCCGCTGGGCGACGATGACCTCTAAACGATACGGCAATTAGAAGGAGTTAGGAAATGAGACATCGTAAGGGCGGCTTCAAACTCAAACGCAGCCTTAGTGAGCGCCGCGCGTTACTGCGTAGCCTGGTAACGGCTGTTGTGCTCGATGAACGTATTGAAACGACCATCCCCAAGGCCAAGGCCGCAAAGCCTTTGGTTGAAAAGATGATTACGCTCGCCAAGGAAGGTACACTTCACTCGCGCCGTCAGGCGGCAGCATTCCTGCTAACCCCCGACAGCGTCAAGAAGTTGTTCGACAAGCTGGGACCCCGTTTCGGACAGCGCAATGGCGGCTACACGCGTATTGTACGTGTGGGCTTCCGTCAGGGCGATGGCGCAGAAACCTGCAAGCTCGAGTTGGTAGGTAGCGAACTGGTACGCCGCGCAGGCGAACGTGCCAAGCGTCGCGAAGACAAGCTCAAGGCACTTCAGGAAGGCCGCGAGCCGGGTGCCGAAGGCGGCGAAGCGACTAATTAGTTTTTGGTGGTAGTAAACAAAAAGGGCCAGTCCTTCGGGATTGGCCCTTTTTGTATTTTTATGCCACAACAGTTCTTGCGTACCTCGAGATTCACCAGTCTCTCGAACAAACTTCAACAATATCAGCGGCCTGTGGTTGGGTGGCTTGTTTGGAGTTAGTCCTTGCCAGTCTGCCGATTTTGAATCGAGATTCGAGAGAATACAAGAGTGACTCTGCAATCTTCACTTTCGTACTCACCGGTTGAGCTCAAGTTCGGCACCAGTGGCCGACGGGGAGAGATCATCCACCTCACTCCGCTGGAGATCTATCTAAACGTTCTGGCTGAACTCGAGTATCTGCAGTCGTTGCCGCTCGGAGAGGGAGGTGTTTGCCAAGGCGATGATTTCTATATTGCCTTCGACTTGCGGCCAAGTTCGCCAAGCATGGCTCTGGCTGCGGTCGAGGCCATGCGCGATGCAGGGATGAAACCAGTCAATTGTGGCCGGATTCCGACCCCTGCATTGACCTTATATGCGCTTGCGCAGGGGAAGGGTTCGCTCATGGTAACCGGTAGCCACATCCCCTTTAACCGGAACGGATACAAGCTGAATACATCGCGCGGAGAGTTACTGAAGCTGCATGAAAATCCTATCAACGCACGCGTTGCCGAGGTGCGTAAGCGGCTCTATGAGCAGGAAGCTGAGGCTTCGCGCTTCAATGCCGAGGGGCAGTTCAAGACAGATCCCGCTGTATTGCCAGCTCAAGACGACGCAGCAGCCGCGATGTACCTTGACCGCTACACGGACTTCTTTGTTGGACAGTCGTTGGCCGGCCGGCGGATTCTGGTGTATCAGCATTCGGCTGTGGGGCGAGATTTGCTCGTCGAAGTATTGCGCAGACTAGGGGCCGAGGTAGTTCCGGCTGGTCGTAGCGATGTCTTTGTACCAATTGATACGGAGAACATTGAGGTGCCCCAGTTAGCGGCGATTCAAGCGTTGGTTGATGGCCAATATGATGCAGTGGTGTCGATTGACGGTGATAGCGACAGGCCCCTGTTGTTGGGGGTAAGGGCTGACGGAACACTGCGATTCTTCGGCGGGGATTTGCTCGGCATGGTGGTTGCCGAGTATCTGCACGCCGATGCCGTGGTGGTGCCGATCAGTTGCAACGATTCGATCGACCGCGGGGATCTCGCCGGGGTGCTGGCACCCAAGACTCGCATCGGGTCGCCTTATGTGATTGCGGGGATGGAAGAGGCGATTTCACAGGGCAAGAAGG
>CAZZGS010000679.1:0-3143 GCA_964653845.1 uncultured Bryobacter sp. | reverse complement strand
CTAAGCGAAGCCTGCGGGCGAATTCCAAGCGAATTCAAATACTCCAGCAAATCCCGATCCCGCTCAAAAGCACTCTCCACCTGCGCCGCCGCCCCAGGCTCCAGTTCCGACAACGGAATCCACCCCAACTCACGGCGATCCTTCGCCGAATCAAGCCCCATCGCCGCTACACCCAACTTCTCAATCAGCTTCTTCTCAAACTCCGCACTCACCGCATGTTCCAGCTGCTCGGCCTCATCATGCACCCGGTACCAGTCCATGCCAAACACCTCAGTCAGCATCCGTTCGATCAAGTGATGCCGCCGGATCAACCGGTGAGCAATCTCCGCGCCCTCAGCAGTCAGATGAATCACTCCCAATTCATCCACTTGAATCAGCTTGTCCCGCTTCAGCCGCCGCAGCGCCATCGTCACCGCCGGCGCACTCACCTTCAGCCAACGGGCCAGCGTCGCCGCGATAACGAGTTCGCCTTCACTCTCAGCCTCAGCGATGGCTTTGAGGTAATTTTCCTTGGAGATTGTGATTTTCAATTGAGCCCCTTTATTGTAACCGTCCCTCACGATTGCTAAACTCGCCTTAACCCTATGCGCAGACGCAACTTCCTTTCTCTCTCGGCTCTCCCCTTCGCCGCTCCCGCCGCCTTTACCTTGGCCGCCCAGGGCATCGAAAACGTAGACATGAATGTGATCCACCAGATCAAGAACGAAGCCTTCAACAACTCGCAAGTCATGGACACCATGTTCTATCTCTGCGATGTCAACGGCCCCCGCATCTCGGGCTCCCCAGGCTACAAGAAGGCAGCCGACTACATCAGGAAGCGTCTCACCGAACACGGCATCACCGACGTCAAGTACGAAGACTTCGAATTCGGTCGCGGCTGGCAGCATTCCAAGTACGCGGGCCACATGATCGAACCCGCCTATTCAGAACTCATCGGCTTCCCCCTCGCCTGGACTCCAGGCACCAACGGCCCCGTCCGTGGTGAAGCCATCCATGCCCCCTTGCGCACTCCCGCCGATCTCGAAAAGTGGAAGGGCAAGCTCAAGGGCATGATCGTTCTCGTCGACGCCCCTCGCACCCTCACCATGCCCGACAAGCCCTACGGCAAGCGTTACAGCGCCGAAGACCTGGCCAAGATGAGCGAAGCCCCAGAGCCCGGCGCAACCCCCTTCGGCCGCCCCGCAGGTGCCCCTGGCATGAACCGCGAACAAATGATGGCTTTCCGCGACAAGGTCAATCAATTCCTCACCGACGAAGCTGTCCTCGCTGTCGTCAAGACCAGCTACGATGGCGACGGTGGAGCCGTCTTCGGCAGCTCCGGCGGCCCCTACCAGAAGGGCAAACCCGTTCCCCCCGCCTCAGTCGCAATTGCCGCAGAAAACTACAACCGCGTCCTGCGCCTCCTCGAAAAGAAAATCCCCGTCAAACTCGAATTCGACATCGAAGCCAAGTTCTACGACGAAACCACCAAAGCCTTCAACGTCGTCGCTGAAATCCCCGGCACCACCCGCAAAGACGAATACGTCTTGCTCGGCGGTCACCTCGATAGCTGGCAAGGCGCCACCGGCGCAACCGACAACGCTACCGGCGTCGCCGTCATGATGGAAGCCGCCCGCATCATCAAGGCCCTCGGCCTCAAGACCCAGCGCAGCATCCGCCTCGGCCTCTGGTCTGCTGAAGAGCAAGGCCTGATTGGCTCCCGCGCCTACGTCAAAGATCATCTCGCCGACCCAGCCGACATGAAGCCCAAGGCAGAACACTCCAAGATCTCCGCCTACTTCAACATCGACAACGGCTCCGGCAAAATCCGCGGCATCTACACCCAGGGCAACGACATGGTCAAGAACACCTTCACCCACTGGCTCGCTCCCTTCGCCGACCTCGGCGCCACCACCGTCACCAATCGCAACACCGGCGGCACAGACCACCAGTCCTTTGACGCCGTCGGCATCCCCGGCTTCCAGTTCATCCAGGATCCGCTCGACTACATGCAGCGCACCCACCACTCCAACATGGACACCATGGACCGCGTCCCCAAGTCCGACCTCGTCCAGATCTCAGCCATCGTCGCCAGCTTCGCCTACCACGCAGCCAATCGCGATGCTTTGCTCCCTCGCAAGCCCATGCCCAAGCCGCAGCCTGCACGTCGCGATGGCCCACCGCCATCTAGCGCCGGCGGCGAATAATAGAATAAGCTAAGGGGCATCACGAAAGAGGTGCCCCTTATGTTTTGGATTGCTGCCCTGATCGCCCTCTCTGCTTTTTCTGCCGACCTCAAGCGAAACATCACTTTCTCAAGTCCCGGCGGACTCCCCCTCACCCTCGATGCCTCCATCCCCGAAGGCAAAGGTCCACACCCCGCAGTCATCATCGTCCACGGTGGCGGCTTTGTTCGCGGAGACAAACAAACCTACGTTCCCCCTCTTTTTCCACCACTGACAGAAGCCGGCTTCGCCTGGTTCTCCATCAACTACCGCCTCGCTCCCAAACATCAGTTCCCGGCACCCAACGAAGATCTCAAAGCGGCCTTTGAATTTGTCCTGAAAAACGCCAAAGAATACAACATCGACACCAAGCGCATCGCGATCATGGGAGAGTCCGCCGGCGGCACCATCGTCGCCTATTACGGAGCAACGGCAAAAGGCAAACTCCGCCCCAGAGCCGTAGTCGATTTCTATGGTGTCACCGACTGGGAATACCATCGGGACCAACTAGGCAAGCTCAGCGAAGGCGCAACCTCCTGGATCGGCCTCACCGATCTGAGGGTCGCCTCCGCCATGACTTACATCAAAAAGGACATGCCCCCCTACCTCTTCATCCATGGCACCAAAGATGAGCAAGTCCCATTCCCACACAGCCCCCGCATGTGTTCCGAGATGCGCCTTAAAGGCGCAGTCTGCGAGGTCTTGACAGTCGAAGGAGCAGGTCACGGTGTAGGCCCATGGGAGAAAGACCCAGCCTTCCAGGCCTACAAGAAAAAGATGGTCGAGTGGCTCAAAGAGAACATGCGCTAGCTGGTATTGAAGACGAAAAGCGATTTGGCAGAACCTGTCTGGAAGTCACACCACCCCGACTTCCGATTTCCCGCGCGCCCATCCCCGTGATCAGCGCCCTCAAGCGCCCATCCCCGTGATCAGCGCCCT
>CAZZGS010000678.1:0-3147 GCA_964653845.1 uncultured Bryobacter sp. | reverse complement strand
AGTGAAAAAGCCACGGGAAAGGCGGATGCGATAATGGCGGCGGACGTCGCGCATGACCGGTGTATGCGTGCCTGCAGTAGCAGCAGTTCGTGGTTTTTCTGTGAGCGGGTAGTCATGTGGAATCCCCCGGTAAGTGGATGCTTATATTTCTGGCAAGGACAATGGCGGATGGTCTAATGTCGATTCGTCGGCCGCGATACAACGGAGCGCTCGGCTTGCCCGACCTGGCGGGCGTGGCACGCGTTGCACCGCGCGAGACAGGCCAGGCTTGGAGGCTGTCTTCGCTAGGGTGCAGATGGATTGCGACCTCATCGAGCAGCGCCTGCAGAGCCGTTTCGCTGCCCGAGAAGATGAACACGGATTTCTGCGAGCGCACGGCTAGTTTCTCCATCCGGCGGGCGACGCGCCGAAGTCGAAGGGGGTGAGCAATGTCATAAGCGACCACGAATTGCATCGAAGGGCACTCTGAGGGACTTGCGAAAGCTGAGGAGGCTTACATCGAGACGCGGAATCCTCTTTCTTGGCAATAGCCATCACCGGTCAGGTAGATGACATGCTCCCCGCGAAAAACTGAGAAATGCTTTTACTCAAGCACAATGCGCCATCCGCCGGCACCTGCCACGCGGTGCGTGCCCACATGCCACCGGCCAGCCCAAGCCAGCCAGGGCAAAAGTGACAAAGGCACAAGGTGGAACTCGCCAGCGCCGATCACACCATGCTGATCCCATGCCTGCTTCGTGCGGCTGGAGAACCTCGGTTGCGTGAAGGGTTCAAATGTGTGCGGTCCCGATGCCACCTGACTGGCAACATGCTTCAGTGCTGCGAAGTCAGCCGGTAATCGAGTGGAGTACGCCGCGAAGCTTTGTCCAACGGTGCGCAGCGCGGCACGAAAGAGATCGCCAAAAGTCGGCTGCGTGAGCCAGCGTCCTTCTTGCCTTAGAAAGAGAGGGGAAGTGAGTTCAATCCGAAGTCGGTCGATGGTGCCGGGCTGTTGATCGGGCGATTGAGGAAGGTCATCGCTGGACAAAGTCAGCTCTTGCGGCTCCATCGACTGGCCGCCGGCGCTAAAGCGAACCTGATCGGGTCCAAGACCCTTCTCAGCCAGGGCATTGAGTGTTGTTTCCAGAAAGGGTGCCAGATCGATGGCGCTGGCTGGGCCGATGAAGGTCATGCGCAGCCAGAGAGGCGACCCAGGTTCCACCACCGGCGGTGCCGTCCCCAGACCTTCGATGACCACTGGACGAATGGGTTCAGCTTGTCCAGGCAACTGATCGGATGCAAGGGAAAGGTCGGGCTCGAACATCTGGCCATACGTACATCTGGCCATGTAAGGACACCCGCTGCAATATCGCCACTGCTGCGAACGCTGCGGTTCTGGAAAATGACAGACCGAATCCTTGAAACGACGAGCCACCAAGCCTCGAAGTGCCGGTCCGATCCATGGCGGCAATCGGCCTGAATCAATGGCTCGCAAGTGCAGATGAATGATCCGAGTCGAAATCATATGACAGTATTCAGGAATGCTTGAATGGTGATGCCACCGGGGAAAGGAAGCTTCCACGGAAACAATCCTAGGAAGACTTGCGACCTATGCGGATGAGTCCGTAGCGTAGCATCCTTGGCTCGTTTCGAATAGATGGCGGTGGCAATGGTTAAGTGCATGGGCTTCGTCCGCACATTCGGAGAAAAGGTTTCACCGCACATCGATCAAGTTCGCAGCATGCCGAGGGTGCGCTGCCGAGGAACTCCCCGGCCGCGGATAAATTGTGAAAGTCTTCAACGAGCCTTGCGCGTCCTGCCCCGCACGCGGCTCTCAACTAGGCGGCAAGACGTTAGATGACTGGGGTTTGTTCAATGCCCAACAAAATACCTGATGGAATCACCGCCGAAAACGTTGTCGCCGCCATCCGCGATTTCGCTCGTGGCAAGGTTCACTAGTTCGGAGATTCGACTGGATATGACCTTCTCTATGAGGGCTCTCGATTTCCCCCGAAAGCAATTTTGGGTCTAGCAGCTGCTTACGTTTTGGGTGAACCACTCGGTCCTTATGACTTCAAGGGCGGGCTTAAATCAAAGTGTTTTCGAGTACTTTCACGTTTGGGTTTTCACATAGTCGCCAAGAGCGATACGGCGATCTTCCCTGACGAAATCGAAGGTGTTGAGCACCTTGAAGGCACAAAGCAGCGAGTGGTAGTCAACCGGTACGAGCGTGATCCCGCGGCGCGCCAAAAGTGCATTGAGCACTACGGCTCCACCTGTTCCGTCTGCGGCTTGAACTTCGAGCGTACGTATGGCCAACTTGGGGCGGGGTACATTCACGTCCATCATCTGCGGCTAATTTCAGAACTTGGACCGAACTACCAAGTCGATCCCCGATTAGATTTGCGGCCCGTTTGCCCGAACTGTCACGCAATGCTTCATCGCAAATCGCCACCCTTTACGATCGAAGAACTGCAGGCACTACTCCTGTGGCGACCACCGTCAATTTGACGGCGGATGTTCCCGCCTCCCATTTTTTCGGCGACGCGTGCGGTAGCCGCAGCGAAACGTATCGGTCGTTGCTTAAGGAAATTGAACAACATCGCAAGATATGCCAGTCGTGAAACGGCTCCTGCGTGCATAATCTGATCGAAGCCCCGCTTGTTGGACTGAACTCGGTTGCTCTCCTTCCGAGGGCAACGCCAGCGTCCACTCCCTTCTCGCGGCGCTTCTTTTTTACGTTCAGATCACTCTGACTGACAGCATATCCGTTAATGCTCGTTGAGTCATCACAACGATGCCTCCGCCGGCAGCCTAGGTAGATTTTGGTTGCCCATGCGATGGAAACAATGCCTGCCAGCACGTCCTCGGTCGTTGCAGGCGCCTCGTTGTTGCTTGGAACAATTGGATCCAATTTACATAAACAGTACTATTCGCAGCATTCCAGTCAGCCTTTTGCGCCGATGCCCGTGATGCCGCCTTCACGGCGATGGGGATCAACGATAGGACCTTTTGGTGTTATACCGCGAGCGCTCAATCCTTGATAGTTTTGCTGGCGTGATCCGATATTGATCAGAGCCGGTCGAAGCAGCGCGGCTGGCGGGGGTCTGTCCCAACACGTTGCGAAAGTTCGCCGACGTTTTCGAGTCCCCCGGGGGCGGACTGGCG
>CAZZGS010000677.1:0-3149 GCA_964653845.1 uncultured Bryobacter sp. | reverse complement strand
GTGCCGAGGATGAGAGCGGCCATGGCGTCGCCCGTGGCATTGGCGTTGTTGGGATTATCGGTAAAGGTACGACCGAAATTGAAGCGGCCATTTCCACGGTTGGTCTGGTATTGGGTGACCTGACGGCGGCGTAGGTCAGCACCAAACTTGATGGTGTGGCGGCCACGCAGATTGGTGAAGTTCACGCCGGGGTGGTAGGTGTTTTCGATGCGGATGATCGGCAGCGAACGCGTCTGGCCGATGCCGGTGTAGCCGGCTGGCGAGAAGATCGGGATGCCGTCGGAATTAGGGCCTTGATTGGATCCTCTTACGCCGAGCTTTTCTCCGAGCTGTGCACCGGAGGCGGCACCTTCCTGGAGGAAGTTGAGAGCAAAGCGGTTGAATCCCATACGAGCTTCCATGATGAAGGTGGGTGTCAGGGTGCGGACCCAGTTGAGGACCGAGTGATAGGCGTGAAGGTCTGAGGAGCCAGCGAAGGTGTCTTCGTTGCCGAGGCTGACGGGACCGGTGATGCCCGGAAGGGTTACCGGGGCAAAAGTGGAGGGCCGCGTAGTGACTGTGTCCTGGCGCGAATAGCGGCCGAAGATGGTGTTCTTCTCATTCCAGTTGTAGTCGATGCGGAGGTCACCCTGATCCCAGCGCTGCTTTTCACCGGGGTTGGTGATGTGATTATTGACGAGGCCTGGACGCTGGGCAACGGGGTAGGCACTGAGTAATTTGGTCATGACCGGATCAAAGCGATTGGCCGGGATCTGACGATTGGCAAAGGGCTGGCGAGTAAAGCCAGTGGCTGCCGTAGGGTCTGCGCGAAGCGTCAAAGGATCGAAGATGTCGCGGACGCCGGAGAAATTGCCGAGGCGCATTTCTTCGGTTGGGACTGTGTTGACGAAGGTGCGTTGCTGACTACGGCGGAAGCCTTCGTAGTTGCCGAAAAAGAAGAGCTTGTTCTTGACGATGGGGCCGCCGAGAGAACCACCAAATTGGTTCTGACGGAGAGTTGGCCTGACGGCGCTAAAGAAATTGCGTGCATCGGTCTTTTCATTCCGAAGGAAGTCGTAGGCGCTGCCGTGGAACTGGTTAGAGCCGGACTTGGTGATGACGTTTACAGTCGCGCCGGAATTGCGGCCCTGGTCTGCAGTGAAGAGGCTGGTCTGGATCTTGAACTCGCGGACGGCTTCTACGGAGGGCCGGAGAACGATCGAAAGGGTGAGGCGTTCGTTGTTGTCGATGCCGTCCCAGAGGAAGTTATTGGAGCCTTCACGGTTGCCGTTGGCGAAGATTTCGCTGCCTGGGCGGAGATCGTCCGGACGAGTGCCGGACATGATGGTGCCACGGCTGCCGAAGCCGACGCCGGTAACGCCCGGGCCGAGGGTGGCAAGCTGTACGAAGTTACGGCCGTTGAGGGGGAGCTCTGCAACCTGACGCTGTTCGACGACCTGACCAATCGAGGACGTGTCGCTTTCAATGAGAGGGTTGGAGGCGCGTACTTCTACGGATTCCGATACGTTGCCGACTTCGAGTTGGAAGTCGAAGCGGGCGGTCTGGTTGACTTCGAGGTTGATGTCCTGGAAGACCGGCCTGAAGCCGGACTTACTTGCGGTTACTTTGTATTTACCGGGCTGGAGAAAGGGGATAGTGAATATTCCACTTTCGTCGGTGATGACTTCTTTTAAAGCTTGTGTGTCGAGGTTTTGGACTGTCACTTTGGCGGCGCCAACTGCGGCGGACGATTTGTCAGTGATGGAACCGGTGACCGATGAAGAGGTTTGTGCCCAGACCATTGAGGTCAAGGTAAGAATGAAAAAGGCGAGACGCAACATGAGTCGATAATCCTCCTTGGGATTTTGTGACGATTGCATAACTGGATGCAAGTGGCCTCATTCTATCGCCTTACCGAACGCTTGTCGAACCGTTTGGAGAAAATTCCTTAAGCTGCTCTGGCCTTGAGCTTTTCTGCAGCCAATTCTGGAGGCGTATAGGTAGCGTTGGGGTTCTTTAGGCGAGCCAGAGACATGGAGAGATGTTGCGCTTTCGGCTGCCTTTCGTTTGCCGGGAGGATTTGTTGAAGGTTGAGAAGTGCAGGGACGTTTGCCTCGGTTTGCGTGGTTAGCCTGGTGTTGCAGTCGACGGCGACGGAGCTCTTTGAGCGCTTGTCTGGATTTTTGGAAGTATGCGTAATTTTCCTGAATTGTGGATTAGTTGGATCGGATAAAAGTTGTGTTAGAGAGAAATCTTCGAGAGCTCGGGTGCAGTCTAGCTGCCAGAGTGCGTGGACCAGTTGTTCAAAAACTTCGTGTTCGACTGCGTTGCTGAGCTCGATTTCATTGAATAAATTTGCACGCAAAGTGTCGTATTGGGCCTGTTTTTCGGGCTCAATTTGGAGGAGGCGTTTTGTGTAGAAGTGGGTTCGGATGAAGGTTGAGATGGTAGAGTGTGTTCCATGTATTCCATAGGAATAATATGAATGTATTTATTGATAATGGCAAGTTTGATGTTAATGGTTTTCCCTTAAGTCGGACGAGGAATCGCCTTAGGCCATTGATTTTGCCGGGGCTTGGCTTTAAAATATCGAGATGCGTAGCGCTTCGATTTTCCTGCTGGTGTATCTAGTGTGGCTTGCTATGCCACCGATGGGGCAGGCGGGTTGTCTCTTGCTGGGATTGTATTTTGGCTGGAGAATTTGGGCTTTGATTCGATTGGCAGATTCGGATTTGCAGGTTGAGTTGTCAGAGGATCTTGCGCTGGTTGAGTACGTAGTGGGAAAAGTGGAGTTTGAAGTCGATCGAGCAAGGTAAGGTTGTTGAGATGAACTAGGATGGACGGTTTTCTCGGTCGTTGACCAATACGTGAAATGGCGAGGTGAATGGGGAGACGCGGTTTGTGTATCGACAGCGGGATGCTGTGTGGGCGGGTGCGGCTGCACGAGAGGCGATGGTCTAGCTGGGATTTAAGTGCGGGGAGTTGTGTGGTGGAGGAAGTGCGCTAAAAGATGATTTGGGTTTTCTTGGCTTCGACCTTTTCGGGGTCGATGCCGGGGGCTTTGTTGAGATCGGCGAAGGTCTTGATCTGGCCTACTTTTTCGCGGTGGGCGAGAAAGGCGGCGGCTTGAGAGCGCTTCATTGTGAGGCGGCTTTCGAGTTCGACGGCAG
>CAZZGS010000676.1:0-3156 GCA_964653845.1 uncultured Bryobacter sp. | reverse complement strand
TTTTTAAGTGAGAGGCCGCCGAAGTTTTTATCGTCGGCTGGAATGGTGCCTGCGTTGGCTGGGGGGGGAGGCGTGGGGGTTCCCAGGATTCGACGCAAGACCCAATCGCCACGCTTGACCGGGCTGGTGCGCAGGGGGGCAGATGTTGCTGTGAGGACCGCGCCGAGACTCAACATGCCGCCACGGCCAAATTGACGAGTACCCTCTACTTTTTCAGTCTCAACTTTGGCATTGATCTCTTTATTGATTCCGTAGTGTTTGGCCAGGGTCTGATTGAGGAAGGTGTAGTCGGAGGAGAACATTTCACGGACCGGGCGATCCTGGCGAACGATGTGCTCGAAGAAAGAAACCGCTTCGTCGTACATGGCCGATTTCAACTCGTCGTTGAATTCAGGGTAGCGGCTAGTGTCGACACCGGAGTATTGATCGAAACGGTAGAATCCAAGCCACTGGCCGAAAAATTCGGTGGCAAAGCGGCGTGCTTTGGGGTCGGCGATCATGCGTCGAACTTGCTTGTCGAGTTGGGCAGGGTTTGCCAGATCTCCGGCTTTGGCGGCTCTGCTGAGTTCTGCATCCGGCACAGAGGACCAGAGGAAGTAGCTGAGTCTTGCGGCGAGTTCTGACCCGGCAAGTGCCTTTGCGACAGTGATGTGTGGCTGATTCTCGAGGCGATAGATGAAGGCCGGGGATACAAGAACTCTGGCCAGCATCGTTCTCATAGCGCTTTCGTGATCCTGCTTCTGAATCTCGCGGGCATTCACATAGAAGCCTCGCAGACGATCTTTTTCGATTTCGGTAAGGTCGCGGCGCCAGGCTTTGGCAGCGAAGCGGATCGCGTCATCCACGTGTCCGGGTTGAGCTGAGGCGATCGACTTCTGGAGCGCGTCATAATCTGTGCGCCAGCTTTTAATCACCTGACGTTGCTCGGCTTGGATTGCCTCGATTTCCGCAAGGGTCAATTTGCCAATCAGTTTCGTCAGATTCAGTTTGTGTTTGTCGCTGTAGAGGTGCACAAGGGCGTCGTGATAGCCGTAGCTGGAGAGCAGATCGTCCCAGGCGTGTTCGAGCTCCACGCGGGTCTTGTCATCGAGGATGTGTTCGGCAATGAAGCGGTCGTCGCGATAGTACTTGACCTGGACATGGTAAGCGTTGCGCTCGGGCATATCGATGGTGTTGTCGAAGATGGGCGGAATGGGATCTTTATCAGACGGAGTTGGCTCGCCGTGGGAGCCGGCAGGGAGTTTTGAATTGAAGGCCAGGACGTTTGCCTTCCAGGTGGCAAATGCTGGCGCCTTGGGTTGGGCCAGGAGGACGGAGGCTGGAACACCGGTGAAGGGCTGGTCGCTGTTGGAGATCATGGCGCGCACGACCGCATCACCGTTTGGTGAGGGGCCAAGGCCAATTTCAAACAGGACAGTGGCACCGCCTGAACCTTCCTCGAGGGCGATGTCGATCGTTGCTTTTTCTCCGGCGACCATAGCGAACGAGTTCGGGTCGATGGGGCTGCCATCTGGCAATTGACCGAACTTGAGACGGGCGATGGTTTCTGGGCTCAGAGCCGAGCGCAAGGTCTGAGTCTCACCGAGGGCGCGACTCGCGCCCACCTTGCGGATGGAGGCATTGCGCCAGATTACGTAAGGGTGATCGACCGCGCCTGGATTCATGTTGGCTGCCGAGAGATAGAGCTTCGCGACTTTCTTGTCCAGCTCCCCTGGTCGAGCCTGGTAACGGCGGAATTTGTGTTCAGTGGTGGCCTTAAGCGATTCATTGCTGAGCGAAAAATTTCGTTCGTCGCCACGACCGCCTTCGGCCGGGGCACCGGCGCCGAACAAGATGCGTGGCCAGTTCACGATAAAGTCCTGTAAAGATTTGGCTGCCACGCGGGCCTGGGCTTCTTCGAGCGGCATTTTCTTCCAAAGGTTGACGGCCTCGATAGTTGGATAGGTTGAGTTCGCTTCGTGAAAGACACCGAGGAGATGAGCGACGAATTTGGGGCTGACGCCCTCCTTTTGGGCTGCCTGGGCGATAGTGAGTTTGGGTTCACCGCGCCGAAGGCGATGCTCGTAATGCCATGCGGCAAAGATCGCTTTTCCGTAACGGTCGAGACTGTAGGCCATGCCGCCTTCCCCAGAAGCCGAGCGGAAGCCGTTGGCATGATAGATCGCCTGAATTCTGCTGATTGCCGAGAGTTCAAGCCCGCTCTTGCCGGGGTCGGCAAAGAATTGAATTGGGCCCGAGCCGATCACCGCATGCGAGGCAACTCGCTTGGCGGTTTCAAGATAGCGCTCGAGGTTTGCATCTTGCATGAACTGGACGTCGCCGAAATTGGTGAAGCCTTCACCGCCGACTGAGTCGCTGGCAAAATCGCGATCGGTCTTAATCTCGATGCCTGTGAGGTCGCGAATCGTATAGGCGTATTCACCGCTAGTTAATCGTCTGACCGTGACTCGACCGGGGTCGCCGGCTGATTTGAGTGCGGTCTCGCTTAGTTTGGTGCGAATCCAGGCGACTGCCTGCTTTCGCTGTTCATCGCTTGGCTGAGGCATCTTGGCAGGTGGCATCAGCTTTTGTTCAAGAGCATTAGCCACTTTCTCCCAATGTTGAAAGCCCTCGGCCATTGAGGTTTGCCCGGTGAGATGTTTCAAATTTAGACCGCCCATGGCAGACTGCCCATGACACTGGAAACAGTATTGTTCGAGGACAGGATTTGCCACTGGTGACGGTGTTGGACCCGCTGCGTAGGCCGAGGTGAAGCTAACTAATGCGATTAAAAGTAGGCTTTTCATAAAGCTTTCAAAAATAGACACTTTCGGCGATTTTCGCCTTAATCTTATCACTGCCTAATTTGGCGCGCCAGCCAAATATTTGGTTACCTTCATCTTGTCTTTCGACTGTGATAAGTTCGCTCGGAGCTGGGCTCGCGATCATGATTCCGCGTTGGAAGGCTGGCCTTGGCTTGGCGGCTGGTTTTTTATTGAGTATTAGCTCGGATGTGCACTCATCGGCAAGGGGACAAGACCTTCGGAGTCAGCTTGAAGGGGCCTCGACCAGTCTTGAATTGACACGAGGATTGATGTTGAGCTGGCATTTTTTGGGCATTGCAATAGTGAGGTTCGGAATGCTTGCGCTTGCTCTGGTGGAAAGAAATCCGTTTTA